>CAZPAE010000351.1:0-3948 GCA_964584455.1 uncultured Thioalkalispiraceae bacterium | reverse complement strand
CAGCGCCTTTAATACGATTATTTTGCACTACGAGTTTTCGGTATACACCACTGGCCGCATCTTGAAACACCAAATCTTCAGTATTTTCATTACCATAAAAATCACCTGCCGAAAATAAATCAATCCCAGTAACTTTCAATTTAGTGGAGGTCACTGAACCTTTATAAGCACCAATGCCGTATTGTGCTAGATGATTAGCACAGACTTTTGCCATTTCAAATAAAGGAGCAACCAAACCATAGGCTTCACCACGGTGCTGTACACATTCACCTACGGCATAAACACGTGGATCGTAGGTTTGCAAAGTATCGTTCACTATAATACCGCGCTCACAATAAATACCACTACACTGGGCTAATTCAACATTGGGGCGGATACCCACTGCCATCACCACTAAGTCGGCATAAATCTCGGTACCATCTTTGAAACGCACTTTCTCAACCCGGTCTTTACCGATAATTGCTTCGGTTTCTGCACCCATCAGGAAGTGCATGCCACGTTCTTCTAAAGACTTTTGTAACATTTTTGCCGCAGGTGCATCTAACTGACGTTCCATTAAGGTGTCCATCAAATGCACGACGGTGACACTCATACCCTGCTGTATTAAACCGTTTGCGGCTTCTAAACCTAATAAGCCACCGCCAATCACCACCGCATGTTGATATTGTTTACTGGCATCTAACATCCTATCCACATCATAGATGTCTCTAAAAGAGGTCACACCATGTAAATCATTACCTGGAATAGGCAACATAAAAGGATTAGATCCTGTCGCTAGTAACAAGCGATCGTACTCAGCTATCATGCCATCGGCGGTTGTGACTTTGCGATGAATACGATCAATCTGTGTAATCTGTTTACCCTTGTGTAAGGTTATATCATTCTCGCTATACCAATCATCGTCATTGAGCATGATATCGTTAATGGTCTTCTCTCCTGCTAATACAGGTGAAAGCATAATGCGGTTGTAATTACCATATGGCTCAGCACCAAACACGGTAATATCATATTGATCAGGCGCAATTTTCAATAGCTCTTCGAGTGTCCGTATACCGGCCATGCCATTACCAATCACAACAAGGCGTTCTTTCATGGTTTACTCCAAAATTTGGGTTCTAGGGTAAAGGTTGATAAAGCTAGAGCAACTGCCATGCCATGTATTAGTATTTCATGAAATATATCGTAACTGATTGATTTAAAAGAAATAAAAAACACTAACCTCTTTCAAATGCCAAACCATGAACCACAAAAATGATTGGATTTGGTGCGATTCAACTCATCACTGCATCAGAATAAAGCAGCATAAGGGGTGAAAGTGCGCACTATAACAGTTCATAAAACCGTGCCACCCGTCCAAAGTCGCGCTATTGTGATCCGCAGCAAATGCGAAAAAGCGACACATTTAGTGCATAGCGAAACTAGAGAACCTTGGAGATATTAATAATATCGTTGGCAATATCAATCAGACGTTGGTTTTGATCCATCGCCAATTTACGCATCGCTTTATAAGCCTGATCTTCATTGAGATTACGGTTTTGCATAATTAAACCTTTTGCACGCTCAATGGTTTTACGTTCATTCAACTGTGACTTAATGGCCTTGACTTCGTTCTTTAATGCTTGCACTTCATTAAATCGCACCACGGCCAAATCAATAAGGTGTTTTAAACGCTGCTCATGAAACGCATCCGCCACATAAACACTCACCCCCGCATGGATAATATCTTGTGTCAGGCTTGGCTCACTTTCTTGCGTCAGTAACACGATCGGTTTGGGCGTGGCTGTATTCAGCTCGTAAAATTGATTAATCACTGACAAACTGGGGGCGCACAAATATGCCATGATCACATCAACTTCATGCTGTTGCATTGCTTCGATGTAATTGGCTTGTTTGTCTAGGCTTGCGGCAATAACATACCTGGCCTTACTCAATAAGGGTTCTAAATAGGCAGCATGTTGCGCCGTTTCACTAATGACTAACAAACGGTGTGGATTTGGCATCACTTTGAACTTAGTGGTCAACTACTCAGTGGTCAGCAACAATAATGCCAAGTCTTTTATAATAAAAAAATCATATACTTATACTTTTATGCAATGCTATGATTCATGGCAATCGCACAAAATAGATACGCTAGGATGAATCAAGCACTAAACTAGCGCGTTCATCCATTTCCAATGCCCCATGAAGTGAGAGCCCACACATGTTAGACAGCCACTTTATCGATCAGGAATTTCCTCAACAAACCGATCTCATCTATTTAAATCATGCTGCTGTAGCACCCTGGCCAGCTCGAACCCATGCTGCTGTAACTAATTTTGCACAAGAAAATATGCAGCTAGGCGCGAGCTATTATCCCAAATGGATGGAAGTTGAAACCCAATTACGCCAACAAATGGCGAAACTCATTAATGCCCCTTCAGTGGATGAAATAGCCTTAGTGAAGAACACCTCCGAGGCCCTATCGTTTGTGGCATTCGGCTTAAGCTGGCAAGCGGGCGATAATGTTGTGATCAGTAATCAAGAGTTTCCTTCGAACCGTATTGTGTGGGAAGCGTTAAAACGCTATGGGGTTGAGGTACGAGCAGTTGATTTAAACCAAGCAGACACGCCGGAGCAAGCCTTGATCAATGCCTGTGATCAACAAACCCGCTTGCTCTCCATTAGCTCAGTGCAATACGCCACCGGTTTACGTATCCAATTACCTTTACTAGGTGAACATTGCCAACAACACGATATTCTGTTTTGTGTCGATGCCATCCAAAGTATTGGCGCATTACAATTTGATGTACAAGCGATTCAGGCTGACTTTGTTATGGCCGATGGACACAAATGGATGCTGGGGCCAGAAGGTATTGGCCTGTTTTATTGTCGTGCCGAGCGACTTAACCAACTTACCTTGCATGAATACGGTTGGCACATGATCCAAGACATGGGCAATTATTTAGCCACAGATTGGGAGGTGGCCACCACGGCACGACGTTTTGAATGTGGTAGCCCCAACATGTTAGGTATTCATGCCTTATATGCCAGCTTGTCACTGCTATTAGAAATAGGTATGGAGAAAGTGGAACAAGCCATTTTAAACCACACCCAAATGATGATTGATTACATTACACACAGCAAACAGCTTGAACTGATTACTAACGCAGATTTGTCTCGCTCTGCGGGTATCGTGACCTTCCGATCACATCGCCAAGATAGTCCTCAGCTCTATCAAAAACTTATGCAAAATAAGGTGATTTGTGCAAATCGTGGCGGTGGCGTGCGCTATTCACCCCACTTTTATTCAGACCCGGATAAAATCAGCCATGCCTTGAAGTTAGCCAGCTAACCCACTCATTTTTATCTATTTTTGCTACTATAAACAGGCAAAATTTTGCTATCAGCGCTATATATATAGTATGCAGAAATTAAAATTAACACACCGGCGTCAGTTGACCATGGATGGTGGTAACCAATATCAATATTTTGTTCTGGTTGACTATAAGGTAATCAACCAAACGAACGATACAACTACTACCATGTCCAACATGTAATAGAGGAATCGTTAAAAATATGGATAAACAAAACGACAGCGTCACAAACGAAACAAACGACTGGCGTATACGTTGGATAAGTGAGCCTATCTTTAAACTATTCCGCCGTGTCAGCCCACGCATGTCCCAAACTGAGCGCGAAGCTATCGATGCCGGTTCCGTTTGGTTAGACGGTGAGTTATTTAGCGGTAAACCACGTTGGCGCAAACTACGTAAACTCAACCTGCCTAAACTCAGTGCTGAAGAACAAGCTTTCCTTGATGGTCCGGTTAATGAACTGTGCCAAATGATCGACGACTGGCATATTACTCACGAACAACACGACTTACCCCCCGAAGTTTGGGAGTTCATCAAAAAAGAAAAATTCTTAAGCATGATCATTCCCAAGCAATACGGTGGTTTGGATTTTTCC
>CAZPAE010000350.1:0-3952 GCA_964584455.1 uncultured Thioalkalispiraceae bacterium | reverse complement strand
GTAAAACCGTATTTTTTTAATTTATTGAAAGATTTTTCTTAAATAAAACCTCTGTTTCTGGCTTCCCGTAATAAAATTTCATCATCACCATCACCAATTCCAAAAAGTTCTTTGATTTGATTTTTACGTTTTTCAATGGCACTTAATGATAATCCAACATGATCGGTTAAGTTTTTTGTTTTTACACCTCTTGAAAGATGATAAAGAATTTTCATGTTTTTTTCATCCAGTGAAAAATCATTTTTTATACGCAATCTTTGATGATTTTTAACGGTACTGCTATAATAAGGTGGGTTGTTTAGCACCATTTTAAACGCGAGAAGCAGTTCGCTGGAGGTAAGGTCGCTTTTAATTAAAAAACCGTCGGGATCTATATTTTTTAAGATATTATGAATTCTATGGTTTTCATTATACATCGTTAAAACAATGATCTTGGTTTTAGGCATTAATTGCCTGACTTTTATGGCCAGGTCTTCACCGGAAGTTATTAATTCTTCTCTTGAAGGAGGCAAATTAATATCTACAAAAATAACATCGAAGGGCCTAAATTGAGCAGCTGACTTTATTTCATCGTATGCGCTATCACAATCTGAAGCGGTAGTAACTTCAATAAAATAATTTAAATCATCTGCACCAAGCAATGTATTTTTATATCCTTCTAATATCATTGGATGGTCGTCTACCATCAAAATATTCAACTTTTTTTCCATTATTGAGGCTTAAAAGTAATTATACCGTAATGTTTATATTAATATTTGTTCCTCCCCCTGTTGTTGAGTTTAAATGTAATTTTCCTCCAATTTCTTTTACCCTGGATTTGATATTTTTAAGGCCAATACCATTTTTCATCTTATTCATATCAAAACCTATGCCATCATCATGTATAGCTATGTGTAAAGTTGCTTCGCCTTTTTCAAAAATTAATTTAATATTCCTGGCATTTGCATGCTTATTAATATTTTGCAATGCTTCCTGAATTATTCTATATAGATGAATTTTTACTTTGTTTGAAATAGCTTCCCAGCTTATTTGCGAATCACTTTGAAATTTATATTCCAAATTACCTAATTGTGCCTGAGAAGCAATTAAATTACTTATAACTTCGGTATATCCCAAATTTGAATCGTAAATTTCGGCATTCAGGTCGTGGGATATTTGCCTTATTTCTTTTTCTATAGATTTTAACTGATCTATATATTGTCCTCGAATCTGTATTGTTTTCTTATCGTTTTTAAAATTTAAACTATCTAAATTTAAACGGGTACCAAACAGTTTACTTAAAACGCCATCGTGTAATTCCTGAGAAATACGTTTCTTTTCTTGTTGCCTGCCTTCTTCTAATTTACGCTGTTGGGACAGCATTAAATTATATATTTCTTCATTTTTTTCTTGTTGAGCTTTACTAAATTTTAACTCTTTGTTTCTTTCCTGTTGTTTTCTAATTATATACACAAAAATACCAAACATAACCAATACAGCAGAAATTGCTATAAATAAATCTTTTTGCTTGGAGATTTCTTTATTTTTTTGAACTATTTCATCGGTTTCAAATCTAATTCGGGCAAACTGATTTCGGGTGGTGCGTTCGGCTCTTTGTAAACTATCGCTTATTTTTATATATTGTTTAGCAGCCATCAAGCCTTCTTTACTTTGATCTATATCGGAAAGTAAAGCCAGGGGTTTTAAAATACCACCAAACCTTTTATTTCTATTGGATAGATTTATTGCTTGTTTAACATATTTTTTCGAGGTAGCCGTATCTTTTTCTGCCAAATAATATTCTGCAAGATTCATACAACTTGAAACGATGCCTCCAACATCTTCTAAACTGTCTCTAATTCTGAATGGTATAAAATATTTTTCTGGAAAATTATCTCTGTTTCCAGATAAAAACTCGGCATGTGCCACATTATCAAGAAGCATTGCATAAGTGTCTGCGGCTTCATTTGGAAGATCTTCATAAGCCAGTCCACGATTATAATATTCTATGGCTTTTTGATATTGTTTTTGTCTAAAGTAAACAATACCTATGTTATTCAATGAAATTGCTTTGGAATTAATTCCCATTTCAGATTTTATTGCATAATCAAGTGATTTACTGTGATACTCTATAGCTTTCTCATATCTTTCCAATTCATTTGAGATAATACCAAGATTGTTGTATACGGAAGAAAGACTTTCGTCATCATCGAGTCTTTTATAAATCTTCATTGCCTCAATAGAGGTAACTTCACCGGCGATGTAATCTTTTTCATTTTTTTGAATGATCGCCATATTATTAAGTACATTGGCTAACTGCATGTCCTCTATTCTTAATGTCTTAAACATTTTAGCACTGGTATTGTAATAATAGTAGGAACTGTCACTCCTGTCTTTTGTCAAATAATAAAACCCTAAAAAACTACTGGATTTAGCGATCCCAAGGGTATCTTTTACTTTTTTTGAGAACTTGTTTACACTTAAACTTACTGATTTAAATTTTTCCAGTTTATTATTCTGGTAGTGAACTAGAGCTAAATTTAGAAGGGTTTTAATGTATAATGAATCAATATCGACCTTTACGGCTTTTTGTACGGCTTGTTGTGCATTAAGAATTCGACTGGCTTCTGTTTTTGTATCATCTTTAGAGTTTTCCATTAGTAAATTAATAGAGTCTTTTGTTTGCAATTGTTTATTGTTGCCAACGTACTCTTTCTTTTGATTACAGGAAAAAATCAAAAAAATAAAAATCAGGACAAGAAATCTCAAAACGTAAGTTTTTTCACATAATATATCGGAAATAAAAGTATAAAATATTATTTACTTTTTTGTTAAAAATTAAAAATCCCTAACAGTTTAATGCGAGGTACTTGTTCATAAGATAATTATTGTTTAAACATTTGGATTTTTTGGCTTATCCCCCTGGGATTCCTGGTCCGATTTTTTTTCTATATAAACGTCTTCATCAACATTATTAGGTTCGCAAGATATCATGGTACTGGAGAGGCCAAATACAATGAAGGCAAGATAGATTAATTTAAAATTTTTCATCATTCTTTAGTTTTAATTATAGTTATTACGTTTGGTGAGTATTAAGTATACTCTAGGGTTTTTGGTGAATAGGCTAATATTCTAATCCAAATATCGTGTTAAAATAGATCACCCAATTAACGAAAAAACTTATTTTAGTAGATGATACGAGGAGAGTAGTAATCGATAGAAAATATATAGTAAATGACCCGAATTTTGAGCTTAAAACTCTAGAACATTTTTACTTTTCATTAAATTTTTCATCGTTTCAACATTTTGTTTGTAAGTTCTGGAAAATGGGATTAGTTGATCTGTATATTTTATGGAACACTTTGATTTTCCAAAATGAATGCGCGAAACGTAATGCGTATTTATAATATAGCTATTATGTACGCGTACGAAATAATTGGGAAGTGATTGTTCAAAATGCTTTAATGTTTTAAAAGCACTAACTTTTCGGCCATCATTTAAAAAAAAATCTGTGTTATTATTATCAGCTTTTAAATATTGAATATTATCAATTTCTAAAAATTTATAATCGCCATAAGACTGCAAACAAAGTGTATCTTTTCTTGATTCATATTTTTTTGTATAACGAAATAAAGCCTTTCTAATTTCTCTTTTTCCGGAAGGTTTTACTACGTAATCTAAAACTCCGTGTTTAATTGCGGGTAATGCATACTTTTCGGTAGTAGTAACTACGATTACCACGGGTAACTCTGATAAATAGTGTTTTAATTCATTTAAGATTGTAAACTTGCTTGCCTCATTGTTTTCACCTGGAAGATTGGGGTCTATAAATATCAGGTGGGGCGTTTTGTCTAATACTAAGTCTATGGCATCGTCTTCATTGCCCGCTATACCACGACAGTAAAAGTTTGGAAATTCACTTAAAACCTTGTGCAGTTCCTCAACCGCCTTCTTATCGTTATCAACTATTATA
>CAZPAE010000349.1:297-3968 GCA_964584455.1 uncultured Thioalkalispiraceae bacterium | reverse complement strand
AGCCGTAGTGCTCCATGTAGTTCAATGCTTCGAGTTCGAAGTTTGAAATGACCCAAACCAAAAACATCACCGCTAAGCCAATTAATAAGCCTGATACACCACCACCGAGCCAACCGGCACCAAGGAATAGGGCAACGGTTGGGATACTCATTAGATAACCGCGTATCCAACGATTAGAGAGTGAGAAGAAACCTTTACCTTGACGTGCTAAACGTTTTTTCTCAGTCAAGATACCGAAATAGGATTGGCCAACGTGGGAAATAATAAAATGTTTATAGATACTCCGACCCCGTGGTGCCGTGGCTGGATCGGTATCATCGTCCATCTTATTACCTTCAGGTCCCATCCATGCGCGGCCCAGCTCTAAGTGATGGTTATAGACGTGAGCAAAACAAAAATGTGCCGTACCGGATAAGGCCATCATCCAACGGGAGATTAAGAAACCGATACCTTTAGTATGCGACAGCTCATGACCAAACATGATACCGAGGCCTTGATGCATACCGACACCAATGGTGGCACCGATAAGTTGTAGACCGGTAATGCCGCTGGTGTATTCCAATGGCGTATCTAAGCCTGTCCATGCGGGCAAGGTATAATACATCGTTTCAATGGAGGCACCGCTGACATACTGAAAGACACGCCAAGCCAGTGCCAGTTGTAGGGCAATGAAGCTGACTAATTGCAGGTACATCATGATATTCAATACCGGACCTATCCCGGCAGGGCGACCAAACCTATCTGTTTGTGCACCTTTGGTATGTAAAGATGCGCTGAGAGTATCCAAGACAATATTCATCCCGAAAATAGCGGTCCCTACCCAAACCCAGTTTCCTCCCTTTAACACACCAAGCAAGCAGGCAATAATGCCTAACGGTGTGTATAAATAGACTAAATGTCCAAATAGTAATTTACGCATTGTGTTGATCCTCCAAACGGTCATAAGTCAGTGTTTGGCAGTCTCACCGTGTGATGAATATCTGCTGCCCTTTAAAACAGCTTAAATGAGCGAGTGGTAGGACAATACCCGTAAAAATACGTGCTCAGCCGGGTAATGTGTGTGGCAGTTATTTGGCTTGCATATCAATTTTATAGCGTGCTAGATCGAGTACAATCTGCATCAGTTCACCAATGGTACGAACATGAAATTTGTTCATGATATTAGCGCGGTAGCCTTCCACAGTACGTACCGATAAGCCCATCTCATAGGCGATTACTTTATTTAGCTTACCGAGCCCTAGATGTTCTAGTACTTCGTGTTCGCGGGGGGTGAGGGTGGCGAGGTGTTGTTTGAGTTGTTCCACATGATCGGCTTCTTGCCAGATATCATAATACTCTTTTAGTCCATTTTGAATTGCATCGAGTAAGTCTTGATCGTTAAACGGTTTTTGTAAAAATTCATAAGCCCCGGCTTTCATGGCACGCACTGTCACCGGCACATCACCATGTCCGGTGACAATGATCACGGGGATACGGTTATGGTTGGTGAGTAGTCTATCCTGCAATTCTAAACCACTCATCCCAGGCATGCGAATATCTAATACTAAACAGCCACGGGTATTACCATTGTACACCGCAAGAAATTCCTGAGCAGAAGCGTATGGTCGACCTTCTAACCCCACTTGTTCTACTAACCAACAGATGGCATCTCTCACTGCCGGGTTATCATCAACCACGTGAACAATAGACCAGTTACGATTGATTTGCTTTTTATTCAACTACTGGCTCCGTAATAGGTAATCTAAACCGAAATACGGCACCGTTCTCGCTATTCTTCGCTAACCATAGCGTACCACCATGGGCTTCGATAATACTTTGGCTAATACTCAAGCCAATCCCTAAGCCTTGTGGTTTAGATGTGACGAAGGGCTCAAATAATCTATCCAACATATCTGGTGGACAACCCATACCGTGATCGCATAGCTCCACTGTGACCCATTTTTGTGGTTCATCTGATACATTAACGGTGATCTTACGGCGTGAAGTGTCTAAGTTATTGACCGCGTCCATGGCGTTGCGTACCAGGTTTAATAACACTTGTTCAATTTGAATCGGATCCGCCATGACGACACTGCAGTCCTGTGGTACCTGTCGCTCTAAGCGCACATGTTTTTGTTGTGCTTCTGTACTGACAAAATCAAATACTTCTTTAATAACGCTAGAGATATTCACCGATTCTCGACGAATTTCACCTTTTCTAGCAAAGTCTCTGAGTCGGCGGAAAATTGCACCAGCCAAATTAGCTTGCTTTACAATTTGCTCTAAGCCATAGCGAATCTGTTGGGGTTTATAAGTAGGACCCTGGATAATGTGTAAACAGGTTTGGGCATAGGTGGTAATGGCACATAAAGGTTGGTTTAATTCATGGGCTAAACCTGATGTCATTTCACCTAAAGTACTTAAGCGAGCAACATGGGCAATTTCAGCATGGTGAGCCCGGTTCTTTTCTTCTGCTTCAACTAAGTCGGTAATATCATGTCCGGCAGAAATAAAATGCGTAATATGACCCTGGTTATCTTTTAAGGGGCTAATAGTTTTCTGTTCGTGATACAAGGTGCCGTCTTTTTTTCGGTTAACGACTCGACCACGGAATACATCGCCCTGGCCGATAATCTGCCAGAGTTCATCATAAAACTTATCATCATGTAAGCCTGAGCGTAGAAAATAAGTTTTTTTGCCAATGACTTCTTGTTTCTTATAACCGGTTAGATGCTCAAAGGATGGGTTCACATATTCAATAAAACGGTCTTTATCGGTAATAATAATGGCATCGGCAGTACGCTCTAAAACACCGGAGAGTTTACGCATAAGCGCATCGGAGCGCTCACGTTGTAATTCACTGCTAATCCAGCGCGACATTAATTTAATAAGTTCGCTATCTGCAGAATTAAAAGGGTCTAAGCGTGGTTGGGTACCAAAAAAACATAAAGTACCGGGCGTATTGTCTTCAATTTGAACACAGGTTCCAATGTATGCTTCCAATCCTGCTTTACTTCGAGCTGGATGATTTTGCCATTGCTCGTAGGTGGTATCAGATAAGATAAAAGGTTCACTGGAGTTTAGGGTAATGCCACAAAAGGTTTCTTGTAGCGGGAGTTTGCTACCAGGACTATAAGCGGTATTGTCACCCACGGCTTTAATGACATTTAGGTATGGTTTTTCAACCCGGGAAATAATGCCCGTTGGTAATTTAAATTGCTCGCAGCCTAAGCGTAGTACTTCATCTAACTTTTCCTCAAGGCTTAGTTGTTCTGACGAGGTGATTTCATGGAATTGACGTAACACCGAAGCATGTAAACGTAATTCCTCTTCAGCTTGTTGACGTTTTTTTTCTGCCGCAACCCGTGATGTCACATCTTGTAAAATCAACATAAAGCCCCGTTGTCCAGTCCGGTAGGACAGCGGGGCGGAGGTGATTTGAATGTAGCGCGTTTTGCCCTGTTGTGTACTTAACTCAAAGACATCGCTACTTTCCATTTGTTCTTTTCCAGGTGGCGATGTTTTTTGTAGGTTGGCCAAGTGTTCTCGTTCCATCACAGGAAAGAACATGCTCAGTGGTTGGCCATGTATTCGGCGTTGATCATCCGCAAGAATGTTCTGTGCTTGACGGTTTAGCGTGATGACATTACCGGCTAGGTCAATAGTCATCACGCCTACGGGGGCATGATCGA
>CAZPAE010000349.1:0-277 GCA_964584455.1 uncultured Thioalkalispiraceae bacterium | reverse complement strand
TTCCAGTTGGTGTGTGGCTTCCGGTTGTTGTAACGGTAGCTTTTCGAGCCGTATTTGTGCAGTGGCTAAGGTGTTGCGATGAGATAAACGCTGTCGGCGTCGATCAATGGATTCTCGTAACGTGGAAGATAAAATATCAATATCACTGATTGACCATGCGCTGACTTCATTGCCTAAAAAGGGGCTAAACATTAAAGTGCGTTTTAAGGTTTCACTGCTCGAAGGCGGGCTTAAAATAAAAACTGGTACGAGTTTATCGTAAATGTGAATACGTTGT
>CAZPAE010000348.1:0-3968 GCA_964584455.1 uncultured Thioalkalispiraceae bacterium | reverse complement strand
TATGATCCAAAGAAAAACAAGACTAATAAAAATTAATGCCGTTTTTATAATGTTCCTGGGTAGGTTCGCTATAGACCACTTTGCCGCGTAAATTGACATCTCGCCAATCATCCTGACTTAAAATGCTAAACTCAACATAGAGTGTCTCGCCTAATGACAAAGGTACATCCGTCATCACAGCAATGCCATTGATTGAAAAGTCTCGTGCAACAGAAGCCATTGTCTCACCATCGCTAAAGGCAATGACAACATGACGATTAAATACAACCCGCGTATATTCGCGACGTTCCTGCATAGTTTTATTCTTCAAGTGGCTAGAACAGTATTACACCTGAATTCAGCCACACAAAATATTATCCGAGTCGCATTTCAATCCAAGGCATTGAAGGAAAAAACAAGTTAGGGTTATTTTTTATTTTGCATCGCGCGTTTTTGCTGACGCCACCATTTCAACCAGCGTTGCTGCCCGTCCCCTAAATTAATGCCCGTTAACTTATTCAAGGAATCTGCCGCCCCGGCCCTCACCTGAGGTGCTTTATCCGCTAAGGCGCCAATTAACACATCCATGACCTTGGGCTGATAAAACGAACCCAACGCATAGACAGCATTTGTTCTCACCATAATGTCAGAATCTTGACGACTCTTGATTAACACATCAACCGCTCGCGCATCGCGCAACTTACCTAACGCCAATACCATGGCAGCCCGAACCTCAGGTTGCTGTCGAGGCAGATGATTAATGAGAAAAGGCACGGCAAGAATGTCGTTAATCTGGGCAAAGGCATAGCTAATGTCAGCACGGACCTTCGGTGAGCTATTTTCAAATGCCTGCATGAGTTTTTGTACCGCCAAAGGATGGCGATAATTACCTAACGCAATCGCCGCTGCCACATGCACTCGCCGATCCGTATCCTGCAAGGACGCTAACAATAAATCGATAGAACCAATATCCCCAACTTGTCCAATTGCTTTAATTGCCATACGGCGTACTTGGGCTGAAGGGTGACGTGCTGCAACCGCTAATGCCTCATTAGCCGGATAACCAATCTTTCCTAGGGCATAAGCCGCTTCCATAGCGGGCGTTGTGTCTGAGCTTGAACGAAATCCTGCGCCTAAATAGCGCGATAACAAAACCGGTGTATTGTCATTGAGTAAATCGATCAAATAAGGAATAGCGGGTGCCGCACCCTGTCCAGTTTTTGCAAGTCGGTATGCAGCCCAAGCTCGCTCGACCGGATCATCGTTTTGCAATTGCAAAATTTGTTGTTTTAAATGACGAGGTACTTTTAACTTTTCAATTTCAGCGCTATCACGAGGGACTTCATAGGGTTCTTCAGCCACACCTTGACGGTTATCGTTAGTTGCACACCCCATTAATACCGCTAACACACAGTACGGTATAAATTTATACAATGATTTCAACAATGGTTTATTTCCTAGGAACATTTATCTTCTTAACAAAGCGAAATAATGTTGCCACGATTTCTACTTGTTTTAATTCAGCGTGGCTTATCTTTAAGATTGCGTTGATACCACTTTCATGCTGCTTACAACACTATCTGCATATAACTAACTACTGATACTTAAAGACATTTATGCTAAAACGGGTTGTCCTCATACTCGCCTGACGCACTTACAAATAATGTATAACCAGCTGGTTAGTCTTTGATTTTACTTACTGTAACACATTGACGTTAGTATTTTCGGCTATAATCTGTATCAAGGTAGCATTAATACTAAAGCTTTTATACCACCCTGCCGACCAGCAAAATTAACAATCGTTAACAAAAAGGGTGTTGTAGAACTAAGGTTTAATTTCTACTTTTGTAGTCAGGGTACCATGGATGCTTTCTTAGCCTGCCGTGCTTTGAACGGAATCAATCAGGGATAGTGCTATTTCCATGGACTGGATTTAAACAAATATTAAATTAACAGGAATGTAAGGCTATGACTATTTCATCTCGTGCACACTATGCAATCAAAGCTATGTTGAGCTTGGCTTTTCAAATGCCAAACCCAGTATCGCTGACATCGTTAGCAAAAAAGCTAGATATCTCGTTGTCGTATCTAGAACAAATTTTCGCTTTATTGCGTAAACATAATCTTGTCAAAGGCGTGCGTGGTCCAGGCGGTGGGTATGTCCTAGGTAAACCTAGTGAAGTTATCACCATCGCAGAAATCGTTTCTGCCATTGATATTAATCGCAAAACAGCTGCCGATTTCAACGGCCAACCACAATCTGCAACCTTGTATGCCTGGGGCGTGCTGGAATCAAAAGTTTCCTCACACCTTGATGGTATTACGCTTGCCGCTATCCATGAAGAAACGGTTGAGCGAATGAATGTTGATAATGATAAAGTTGCTGCCGCATAAAGACCTCCCCCCTCCTTATGTAGCAAATTGATAAACCCGATCACAAATGTGGTCGGGTTTTTCTATTGTATCGAATTAAGCTACGCTGACCACATGGCGCAACTGGTTAACAAGAATATCCTTATCCTGCTCATTGAGAAATTGCCCTACTTCGATTTGGTCGTGTCGCCCACGCAGAATTAATTTATCTGGGTGCCAAGGATGTTGGCGTGGTGAAACAATCAAGCGTGTCCAAAATAATTCTGATTGCCACTGTGTTTTGGGGTGGGTATAACCACACTCAACACGAATCCATTCTTTGTTGAAACGGATCACTTCCTTACGATTACATTTTCGCGAAGTATGATAAATGAGGGTAATCACCGCGATCACTTCTAACCCGGCAAAGGGTAAAATCATCCATAGACCCACAAACGCAAAACCAACACCAATGCCTAAAGCAAAGCCAGAAATGAGATAAATAAGATACTTATTTGTTTTCCATTGTGCAGATAAATTTGGGCTTAGCACAATGTGACCACTGTCATTTGCTGTGTCCATATTTGTTTCAACCATTTGCCATTACTCCGTGTTGCTCCATCCCTGTGCTTGCATATAAGCGCGCTTCGCTTTATGCGCAAATTCTTGCCGATCCCAATGGTGTGATGTCAGCATAGAAGAATATCGTGGCCGCAAAACATAAACCCAAGCCTGCCAAGATTGTTGCTGCGCATCGCGCACACTCAACACGTCACGCTGATACTGTTCGCCCTCATAAGCATCCAGTAATGCCTGTTGCTGTAATGTCACGCCATGGTACATAACGCCCTGTGTTAGCCCCCCGGTTTCTGGCACAACCGCAGGATAAACAACGTCTGCCAAAGTGTAGCACTGGTATCCGACTAAACTGGCTGTTTGCGGCACCGATCGATGCCCGCACACAGCTAACATGATATCGGGAAAACACAAGGTACCATAGCAAAAGAGTGTCGTTGGCGATGACATGCGCCTATCCGACTAAACGGGGCTTAAGCAGGTGGTAGAGCAATACATTCGTCGTAAGCATAACGACGAGATAATAAATCACTAAACTCAAACACATCTAGCGTCGTTTCATAGGCAGCTTGGGATATGGCGGGATCGGCCTGCCAACAACCCAGTGCCTGATAAGCCGATATTGTTTGAGTCAAAACCGCTAAATCAATCTGGGGGAAAAAGGGCGCTTCTAAACGGGCAATCTCCTCAGCAGCCATTTCCCGGGCAGCCTGTAAACCTGCGCGATAGGCCTGCATAAAAGCCCGTGCCATATCCGTTGCTAACCAGGCCGGCGAAGCACATAAACTGCTGAATGCCACAGGCCCAATTAACTCGCCAACAGAGGCCACCACACGCCCCAGACCATCAGCCTCTAATTGCTGGGCATAAGGTCCCTGTTGGTGTACATAATCGCCCAAACCAGCACGATATTCTCTATCAATGGCATCTACATCCCCAGCATCAACTACGTCCAGCTCTGACCACGGAATCCCCCGTTTATGTAAACCGTATTTGAGCATGGCCAGAGGCTGAAAAAAGTGGTCGACCAAAACAGGGTGTCCGATTAAGGACTCCCAGTG
>CAZPAE010000347.1:0-4013 GCA_964584455.1 uncultured Thioalkalispiraceae bacterium | reverse complement strand
ACCGGTATTGATGGTCAGCATGATGGCATTATTTATAAAAACTTATTGGCCAGTTATGCCCACTTGCGCCACACTGCGCAAAGCCCTTGGGCCAGCCAATTTGTTCAATTTATTTCACAACATCGGAATCAGAAGGTAGCAAACTCATGATCACTGTTACAAAAGAAGCCGCTGAACAAATTCGAAATTCAGCTAAACAAAGTCAAACTGAAGGCCTGCCATTACGTATTGCAGCCCAACGTCAAAGCGATGGCCAAATCCATTATGCCTTAGGTTTTGCTGACCAAGAACACGACGAAGATTTGCATTTTACCTCTGAAGGCGTCGAAATCATCGTCTCGCCCATCAGTCTTGAATTAGTGAACAATATGGTCATCGATTTCGTTAAATTGGACTCCGGTGAACAAAACTTTATTTTCAAGAACCCCAATGACCCGAATTATCGCCCAACGGATGATGAATAAATCGTTTAAATTCAATTAGTTGATATAATTCCATGTACGGCAAAAGGTCAAAACTGGTAAACTAATGCGCTAGATTTAGGCAAAACACCCGTTGGTATAGATGAAAGTCACTTCGAATCAGTCCATCACAGCGAATCCGAATGATACCAGCCAGCATCACGCTGTTGGCTGGAACGGTCGCTTAGGGGTTGCCTTATTCACATTAGCAGGCTCTATTATGGGTTTAGGCGGTGCCAGTTTATGGGCATTGACCCAACCGGAATCCAATGCCTTGCTCCCCCTGGTGGCGATTTTATTGCTGCTCAGCTTAGCTTCCCTGATCGGTACTTATTTTCTTATTCATCGTAATTTGATTACCCCTTTGAGTAGTGTTCGCCATTGGGCAAAGTCATTGTATGGCGGTAAATTAGAGGCTCGGATTCATGACAGCCATACCCCCGAGTTTAACGAACTTAGCCAAACACTGAATACTTTGGGCGATAAACTGCAATTGTTATCGCAAGATATGCAAAACCAAGTCTCGCAACAAACTCAACACATCGAACAAAAAACCCATTCGTTAGAAATTATTTATGATGTGGCAGCAAGTATTAACGTTTCGCGCGACTTGGATGATCTATTAACCCGGTTCTTACATACGCTCAAAGACGTGGTAAAAGCACGGGCTGCGGTGGTACGACTGGTTACCGATGATAATCAAATGCGTTTGGTTGCCAGCACCGGGCTGGATGATGAAGTGATATCACGTGAAACATTAATTCCAGCCGCAACTTGTTTATGCGGTACCGCTTACGATAAAGGTACAGTGCAATACCAAAACGATATTACCAAGTGTGACAAAATCATTGGTCACTCTTTCTTTGAGGATGATCAAGTGGGCATGATTGCGGTTCCGCTGCAATATCGCGATAAAACATTAGGCGTTTATAATCTGTTTGTTGATAAAACTGTCATGAGCAATGTACAAGACATCAACGAACTATTAACCAGTATTGGCCGTCACCTCGGGATGGCGATTGATAAAGCCCGTGTTGATGATGAAACCACCCGTTTATCTATTATGGAGGAACGGACCCGCCTCGCCCACGAACTGCATGATTCCTTAGCTCAAACCATGGCTAGCTTACGTTTCCAAGTTCGGGTATTAGATGAGAACTTGCGCTTAGGTGAAGAACCTGCGGTTTGGCATGAGCTGGAAAAAATCGAAAATAATCTTGATGAAGCTTATGCCGAACTACGTGAGCTGATTACCCATTTTAGAGCACCGATTGATAAACGTGGCTTAGTGCCCGCCGTGGAACACTTGATTAAACGTTTTCGTAACCAAATGGGTGTGCACATTTTCTTGCAACAAGAATGGAATATTGTGCAATTACCTCCCAGCATTGAAGTGGAAGTGCTACGGATTATCCAAGAGTCGTTAAATAATATTCTTAAACATAGCCAAGCCCATACAGTACGGGTTATCCTACGCAGCCAACCCCAGGGTGAATGCCATATTCTTATCGAAGATGACGGCATTGGTATGAATGCAAGCACACAGAATAATAATGAACATGACCATTATGGCTTAAATATTATGCAAGAACGTGCTAAACGCATTAATGGCGTACTTCGTATTGAGAGTGAAGCAGGTGAAGGTACTCGTATTACTTTAACCTTCAACCACCCTTCTGCTTCACAAACCGCCTCAACCAACAATAGTGTTTTAGTTCAACTACCAACCAGCAAAGCGAACCTATGAGTTTACGTATTGTATTAATTGATGATCACACTTTATTCCGTGTTGGCCTCGAAGGCTTATTAGAAAGCCGCGGCATTGAAATCGCCGCTTCAGTGGATAATGGGGAAGATTGCGTTAAATTGGTTGAAGAGAAAAACCCGGATGTGGTGTTGCTCGATATGCGCATGCCTAATATTAACGGTATTGGTATTTTAAAAATCCTGCGCGATAACAAACTGAGCATGCCCATTGTCATGTTAACCACCAGTACAGAAGAAAGTGATCTAGTGGAATCATTGCGCGCTGGCGCCCAAGGTTATTTACTCAAAGATATGGAGCCCGACTCTTTGGTAATTGCCTTGCGGGATATTGTTGATGGTAAAACCGTGGTGGCACCTGATCTCGCGCCGATATTAGCCAAGGCGGTGCAAGGTAAAGATGATAGTAGCAGTACTGAATCCAGCCCGTTTGATGAACTCACTCCACGTGAAACTGAGATTTTAGGTTTATTAGCAGAAGGCCAAAGTAATAAGGCCATTGCACGTAACCTCGGTATTTCCGATGGCACCGTCAAATTACATGTAAAAGCCATTTTACGTAAACTCAATGTCCACTCACGTGTTGAAGCTGCTGTTATGGCGGTAGAACAAGGACTCTCAAAGAATAACGCATGAAAACATTTAATCAGCTTGTTAAAGAATACAGTGAAAAAGTTACCGAGATCTTTCCCTGGGATCTCGCCGAAAACTTACAACAACGGAATATTTTAATTGTTGATGTAAGAGAACCGGCTGAATTCGAAGCCATGCACATTAAAGGTTCGATCAATGCGCCACGTGGTATCTTAGAAACCTCATGTGAATATGATTATGAGGAAACGATTCCGGATTTAGTCGAAGCACGGGATAAAGAAGTCGTCGTAGTTTGCCGTTCAGGTAACCGAAGTATTTTTGCGGCCGATGTCATGCAACAACTTGGCTATCAAAATATTAGTTCGCTAAAAACCGGGTTACGGGGTTGGAATGAGTTTGAACAACCTTTATATGACACGCAAGGTAATCAGGTGGATATTGATTTAGCCGATGAGTTCTTCGCACCTAAACTTCGGCCGGAACAACATAGTCCCAAGTAACGATAGATTATAGTTGGGTATACTTTTTGCGTTCTGAGCGTTTACCCTTGGTACCTGCCTGCTGCACAATGACACCTTGTATGGCTGCGGCATCAATAGTGCGCTTTTCATGTAAGTAGTCTTCATGCAAGGGTTGCAGATAGTGTTGGTTGTTCTCAATCACTAATTGGCGAAAGATATAACCATTTTCCACTTGAGCCAGAACATAACAACCGCTTTCCACTACACCTGAAGGGTCAATAATAATAATACAGCCCTTTTTAAATTCAGGCTCCATACTATTATCTGTCACTTGTAATGCAAACGGTTCACTGGAACCACAACCACCTAAATCCATATCAAATACCTTTAAACAAAAACGTGCCTATTGTACGCTAAATAATCACAAAAATACTAATTTGCCTGAGCGGATTCTTCTTGCTGAAGTGCCCACATCTTGGCATATTGCCCCTGCTCACCTAATAAGGCTTGATGTGTCCCTTGCTCGACAATACGTCCATGTTCCAAAACAAGAATTTGATCTGCATTAATCACCGTTGAGAGCCGGTGTGCAATCACCAGCGTCGTGTGATCCTCAGACACTTCTTGCAATGCGCTCAAAATAGCTTGTTCATTATGGCTATCCAAACTCGATGTAGCCTCATCAAACACTAAAATACACGGCCGTTTTAAAATCACTCGCGCAATAGCTACC
>CAZPAE010000346.1:0-4016 GCA_964584455.1 uncultured Thioalkalispiraceae bacterium | reverse complement strand
AGTTGTGAATAACATCCGCGGTATTGTTAAAGTAGCTGCTGTGAAAGCACCAGGTTTTGGTGACCGTCGTAAAGCGATGTTACAAGATATTGCTATTTTAACGGGTGGTACCGTTATCTCTGAAGAAGTGGGTTTAAATCTAGAAAAAGCGACTTTAGATGATTTAGGTTCAGCTAAGAAAATCCAAGTCACTAAAGAAGAAACCACTATTATCGATGGTGCCGGTCAAGCGGGTGATATTGAAGCACGTGTTAAGCAAATTCGTACTCAAATCGAAGAAGCCTCTTCAGATTATGATCGCGAGAAGTTGCAAGAACGTGTTGCTAAACTTGCAGGCGGTGTCGCTGTGATTAAAGTGGGTGCTGCTACTGAAGTTGAAATGAAAGAGAAGAAAGCCCGTGTTGAAGATGCACTACATGCAACGCGAGCGGCAGTTGAAGAAGGTGTTGTACCTGGTGGTGGTGTTGCGTTAGTTCGCGCAGAAGCGACCTTAGGTGAACTCACCGGTGACAATCATGACCAAGACGTTGGTATCGGTATTGCACGTCGTGCGATGACTGAGCCATTACGCCAAATCGTTGCTAATGCGGGTGGTGAGCCTTCTGTTGTATTGAACAAGGTTATCGAAGGTAAAGATAACTTTGGTTTTAATGCCGCTACCGATGAGTATGGTGATATGGTTGGCATGGGTATTCTGGATCCAACGAAAGTGACACGTTCTGCATTACAAAATGCGGCATCTGTTGCTGGCTTGATGATTACTACCGAAGCCATGGTTGCGGATATGCCAAGTGATGATGCCCCAGCTGCTGCGCCAGATATGGGTGGCATGGGCGGCATGGGTGGTATGGGCGGCATGATGTAAGCTTGTACCTGCTCAATGCAAAACAAAAGGCCCTACCTTCATGGTAGGGCTTTTTTGTATGTACCGTGTTATAACTATTGATATAAAGTGTGAATAACAAGCAGGCAATGCTTGAGCTGCGCGCCAATACATTTTTCAATATACTTAAATCTAAATTTTGGTAATAGAACGCCATATATCATGTCATTACCCGATATCCTCAGCGAGCATAGTCAACTTCTGTTAGACGAGTGGCAACAAGCCGCCAGTCATTACGATTTTCCTGCAGAATTGCAGCAACAAGTAGAGCAAGTGTTTGCTTGTAGTGAATACGTGGCACGTTTGTGTATTCGTAAGCCAGAGGTTTTACATGAATTATTATCAAGTGGTGATTTAGGGCAAGCTTATTCGGCGGGTATGTTGATGCAACGTATCAGTGCTGCACCGGCCATTGATGATGAAGCGGCATTATTAAAGTATTTACGTCACGTTCGTCAGCGCGAGATGATTCGGATTATTTGGCGTGATATCACGGGCATGGCAGATTTAACCCAAGTGATGCAAGAATTATCAGAGTTGGCCGATGCCTGCACCGAACTGGCATTGGCAAAATTATATCAATGGCAAATAGAACGATTCGGTGTGCCAATGAATGCTGATGGTGAGCCACAACAGTTGGTTGTGATTGCCATGGGTAAACTAGGCGCAGGGGAGTTAAATCTTTCTTCGGATATTGATTTGATTTTTGCTTATCCTGACGATGGTGAGACGGTTGACGGTAAAAAACAAGTTAGCAATGCCGAGTTTTTTCAAAAGTTAGGCCAGTCACTGATTGCGGCTTTATCTAAAAAGACAGAAGACGGTTTTGTTTTTAGAGTGGATATGCGATTACGCCCTTTCGGGGAAAGTGGTCCTTTGGTTGCCAGCTTTAATGCCATCGAAGATTATTACCAAAGTCATGGCCGGGAGTGGGAACGCTATGCCATGATTAAAGCCAGAGTGATGGCCGGTGATCAGGTACGCGGTCAGGCATTGATGCAAATGCTCAAACCTTTTGTTTATCGACGTTATGTTGATTACAGTGCCTATGAGTCCTTGCGTGAAATGAAGGCGATGATCCAAAAAGAAGTTTTACGTAAAGGCAAAGAGCAAAATATCAAAGTCGGTCTTGGTGGTATTCGTGAAATCGAATTTATCGGACAAGTTTTTCAATTGATCCAAGGTGGACGTGAGCCGGTATTACGTGAGCGGTCTATCTTAACCATATTAAATAGTTTGCAATCCTTACAGCTATTGCCTGAGTTTGTGGTGGAGCAATTATTAGTAGCGTATGCATTTTTGCGTCGTGCGGAACATCGTATCCAGGCTTGGCGTGATGAACAATTACATACCTTACCGACAGACGAGTTAGGACAAACCCGTTTGGCATATGCCATGGGGTATGCAACATGGCAAGATTTTGTCACCGATTTAGAAAAGCACCGGGTTCATGTGCATGAGCACTTTGAGCAAGTATTTGCGGCACCACAAAATGATGATGCCAGTGAAGAAAGCTTGCATGTCACACCCCTATGGCTGGGTGAGTTAGAAGAAGATGACGCGATTGCAAGACTCGTGGAGTTAGGTTTCTCAGAGGGTGATGGTCTATGGCGAAGGATTAAGTCAATTCATACAAGCCATGCCTATCATCGTTTGTCAGGACGTGGTCGTGAGCGTATGGACCGGCTAATGCCGTTACTCATTGCTGCTTGTCTTAGTACGGAACAACCAGACTTAGCATTAATGCGTAGCTTGCAAGTGATTGAAGAAATCATGCGGCGTACGGTTTATCTCGTCCTGCTAATTGAAAATCCCATTGCCTTGTCGCAATTAGTCCGGCTGTGTGCTAGCAGTCCTTGGTTAACCCATTATTTGAGCCGACACCCGTTGTTATTAGATGAGTTATTGGATCCGGGCAGTCTTTTTACGCCACCGGATAAAGCAACGATGGCCCAAGAATTAAATCAGCGCATGGCCAATTTATTGGATGATGACGAGCAGGCGATGGACGTGTTGCGTCATTTTAAGCATTCACATGTGTTCCGGGTTGTGGCGGCAGATATTTCGGGCGATTTGCCTTTAATGAAAGTAAGTGATCATCTGAGCTGGATTGCGGAAATCGTGCTAGACAAAGCATTAGTACTTGGCTGGCAACATTTGATTGCAAAACATGGGCGGCCTGTTTGCACATCCCAAGGGGCTGTCTGCGATACTGGGTTTGCCGTAATCGCCTACGGTAAATTAGGAGGGTTAGAGCTCGGCTATGGTTCTGATTTAGACTTGGTGTTTTTACACAGCGGTGAATCAGAGCAATTAGAGACACAAGGCGAGAAACCGATTACGCTCGGTGTGTTTTTTGCGCGTCTAGGGCAGCGGATTCGACATGTTTTATCAGCCATGACCCCAGCAGGTGTCTTGTATGAAGTGGATATGCGCTTAAGGCCAGATGGGGCTGCTGGGATGTTAGTCAGCAGTTTGGCTGCTTTCGAGGCTTACCAGATCGAAAAAGCGTGGATCTGGGAACATCAGGCTTTGGTAAGAGCAAGAGTGGTGGCCGGTGATCCTGCTATTGCTGAACGGTTTGAAACAATTCGACGACATATCCTGGGTCAACAACGCGATAATGCGGTATTGCGCCAGGCCGTGATGGAGATGCGCGATAAAATGCGTCTGGCCATGGATAAGACCAAACCCGGTGAGTTTGATCTGAAACATAGCCAAGGAGGTATCGTCGACATTGAATTTATGGTGCAATATGGCGTTTTGGCATTTGCGCACCGCCACCCCAATTTATTGGACTGGACAGATAATATTCGATTGTTGGCTGAGTTAGCCAATTCTGGTGAAATGTCTGAGCAAGATGCCCAATTTTTAAGTGAGACCTATCGCCAATACCGAAACCGCAGCCATCGGTTAAAACTACAGGAGCTATCGGTGGTGGTTGCTGAGAGTGAGTTTGCAGCACAGCGGGAAGGGGTACAGCGTATATGGTCACAGTGGTTAGCTAATTAAATAGGTAGAGGTAAAGTAACATGTCGATGGCCGACAAAGATGGCGTAATTTGGCTGGATGGAGAAATGGTACCCTGGCGTGAAGCGAAGGTTCACGTGTTAACACATACTTTGCATTATGG
>CAZPAE010000345.1:0-4018 GCA_964584455.1 uncultured Thioalkalispiraceae bacterium | reverse complement strand
ATTTTCTACTTCAAGTTCACGAATACGTCCGGTGGCTTCAAAGCCATCCATTTCTGGCATTTGGCAATCCATGAAAATCAAGTCAAAACCTTGTTTTTGGAACGCCTCTACTGCTTCTAAACCATTATTGGCTGTTGTAACTATGGCTTCATAGCTAGCCAGCAATGCACTGGCAATCATTTGGTTAACCGGATTATCTTCCACCAACAACACCTGCGCCTGTTCTAATACAAATTTTTCTCGCACTTTAGTGCGTGCTTCTTGTAGTGTATGGCGGGTAATTAAACCGGTTTCTTCGTTATTTTGCTTGGCATGCCAAACCGCAGATAGAATTTGGGGAATGTCATCAGGATAAATTGGTTTAACTAAATAGCCACTAAAACCTAACTCACGCATAACTTTACCATCGCCTTTACGAGGAGAAGAGGTAACCAATATTAACGAAGTTTCATTTAAGGCAGGAATGCTTCTTACTTTTTCTGCCAATGCCTCACCATCCATGTAAGGCATTTGGTAATCCGTCACTAAGAAATCATATGCTTGCCCAGCATCAGCCGCCTGTTCTAATAATGCCAGTGCTTTCTCACCTTTATCAGCTACTTCAACAATTAAATCATATGCAGTTAACTGTTCTTTTAAAATAACTCGTGCCACATCATTGTCATCCACAACCAGACAACGTAAGCCTGCCAGTGCTTTAAAGTCACCAAGCCCTGTTAAACGCGTTGTTTCATCGGCTAATGGTAAAGCCACATCCAAACAAAACTGAGAACCCTGGCCTAATGTACTTGTGGCATAAATATCCCCTTCCATCATGGTTGCTAGTTGCTTACAAATCGCCAAACCCAATCCTGTGCCACCATATTTGCGAGTGGTACTGTTATCTGCTTGTTCAAATTGATTAAAGACTTTATCGACTTTATCTTCGGCAATACCAATACCGGTATCTTCAATTGAAATCTGCAATTGCACCTGTTTATCGGTCACACTGCTGGCAGAAATAGATAATAATGCATAGCCTTTATCAGTAAATTTGATCGCATTACTTAATAAATTCAACATGATTTGGCGAATTCGCCCTGGATCGCCACGGAAATAGCGTGGAATACCTGGTGAATACAATAATAGCATTTCGATGCCTTTTTCACGGCATTTAATGGCAAGCAATTCAGCCACTTCTTCTGATAATGACAACAAGTCAAAATCAACAAACTCTAGATCCAACTTACCGGCTTCAATTTTCGAGAAGTCCAGAATATCGTTAATCAAGGTTAACAATGCATCAGCAGAACTCAAAGTTGTTGACGCATAGTTACGTTGCTTCGCATTTAACTCGGTATCCAACAATAAATTAGTAGAACCGATAATGCCATTCATAGGCGTGCGAATTTCATGACTCATATTGGCAAGAAATTCTGATTTTTGCCGTGTAGCTGCCTCGGCACTTTCTAATGCGGTTTTTAGTTCAGTAATGTCGCTTAAACTACCGGCCATACGTATGGCATCGCCTTGTTCATCCCATACTGCCTGCCCTTTCGAGCGAAACCAAATATAATGCCCGTCTTTATGTCTTAACCGATAGTTAATGTCATAAGGGATCCGGTGTTTTATGTGAGTCTGAAAAGCATGCCGTACAAGATTCGATTCGTCCGGGTGTAGGCGAGACATCCACGCATCGAGCCTGTCTTCCATTTCTTCATCTTGATAACCTATCAATTCCTTAAACCGCGGCGAAAAATAGATGGTGTCATGTTGCAAATCCCAATCCCACAAACCATCTGCGGAACCGCGCACAGCAATATCAAATCGATCGTTAATTTCCTTAATTGCTTGTTCAGATTTTTTGGCATAACTAATATCTTCCACGGAAATAAAAAACCCTTTTACTTCCTTTTCATTATCAAAGTCTGGAGTATAGGTAACATGTAAATAGCGCCCATCTTCAGTCTTATCATCCAAATGACATTCAAAGCTAGTTAGCTCTCCAGACATAACGGCATCAATATAATGAGAAATCCTATTAAACAAGACCTCACCAAGCCCTACTTGAATATGTTTGCCGATGAATTCATTTTTACTGATCCCAAACCAGCGTTCATAGGTCTTATTCACAAAACGATATTCAAGATGCCTATCTACATAGCCTAATAAGACCGGCACTTCCTCAGTAATACCATCAATATATTTTCGGGTTTCGGCTAACTGATAGCTTTGTTCCTCATTCTGGTTCAACATAAAATTGAATTCACGTGACAACTGACCTATTTCATCATCTGTGGTAATGGGTACACGTGAACTGGTATCGCCTGCCAAACGACTAGCAATGACTGTTTCTAACTTTGATAACGGGGTAATCACAATATGGCTTAACAATTGATAAATTGCTGCTGCCATCAGCATAATCACAACAACAAATGATGAAGCCCAAATAGCTGTCGAATGACCTACTTCAGTTAAGGTGCTACTTGCATCTAATTGCACCGTGACGGCGCTTACAATGGGGGCTAATGAGTCTGAAGTAGGCCTTAACAATACCGGTACAGTAGCAAGATATTGATGACCTGCTCGATCATATTCTACCAAGACCATTTTGCTTTCGATGACTTCACGTTGATGTTTGGCAACCGCAGCATCTTCGATCAAATCAATGCTATCGCCAATGTATTTGCTTCGCGTTGCAGATACCACTTTGGCAGGTCTACCCGCCGAAAGTACAATGCCTTTAATATCTTCGTCTTCACCAAAGGCATGCAACATGCGCTGGCTATTACCAATATCACGGGATATTTCCACTGAACGACGCACCGCATCTGCAATAGACTTAGTACGTAATTCTAATTGCGAAAACAATGACAATTGAAAATGCATATAAATACCGGTTGTACCTACAACCGATATCACGCCCGCCAGTATAAATAGCGGAACGATCACCTTGCTTTTGATCGAGAATTTCATGAACGCTTGGGCTAGTTTGTATAGCCCATATTTTCAGCCACACAACAATCTGCCGAGGTATCTTTTGCCAGCACACCGGTTCGAACCAGCACATCTTTCACTGTTTTTAATGACGGCTTGAGTAATGGAAAATACTTAGCCTGTTCATCAATAGGTACAATATATAGGTCGCCTAATACATCGGAAAACTCTTGCACTGAAATCCCTTCACGTTTCGCCATGATCTTTTTTGCATCGTCGGGATTGGTTTGCATATATTTAAGCGCCTTATCCCATGCCATGGTGATTTTCTTAACATCTTCCAAGCGCTCTTTTAGCACCGTCTCTTCCACACTCACCACATCCACTACTTCACCTGGGATTTCCTTACTGGTAAAGATAATCCCAGCATCTTCACGTGAAGCTAAACGTGACGAGACAGGTGCATACGATACCGCTGCATCTATCTTATTGGTGTCATAAGCTTGTTCCATTTCTGGCTGCTCTAATGGCACCACTTCTACATCATCTAACGTTAAGCCATGTTTATCCAATGCGCGGGCCAACATAAAAATGGGTAACGATGCCGTATCTGCGCCAACACGCTTCCCTTTTAGATCAGGCACCGACTTAATCGTATTACGCGCCACAATCACATCCCCTCCGTCAGAAAAGTCGGCCACCATGAAAATCATTGGTTTACGATTAGAGTTATTTTTTACCTGCAACACCTCGATTAAGGTTGAAGCCATTACATCAAGATTGCCGCGTTCATAACCGCGTCGTACATCACCTAAAGACCCATATTCAACGATCTTAACTGACACACCGAGTTCATCATAAAAACCTTTTTCTTGTGCCAAATATAAAAACTCATAGCCTGGCCATGCATTAATACCAATCTTAATAGGTGTTGAGGGTGCTTGGTTACAACCAGAAACAAGCAATGTCAATAAGAAGGCAAATAGAGTGTACAAGGATAATTGACGAGCCATTAGTTTTACTCCTTTAAATTTAAGTAGTGATATCGACTTGTCGTGGCTACTCCCCGTTTACAGTTCCCTTAGACAGGATGGTGGAATTT
>CAZPAE010000344.1:0-4034 GCA_964584455.1 uncultured Thioalkalispiraceae bacterium | reverse complement strand
TAGTGTAATAACCTTATAAAAAACTATAACTTAACGCATGAAGAGCCCTACAAAGGGCACGTATTCTAGCAGCGAATTGACGAATGTAAATGACAATAGAGTGTTTTTCGACCATCCGCGACCAAACAAGTGTCCCGTTGTGGCTACATGAGCCCGTTTCACCATAATGATGCATTTGATTTTCTTAGGCAGGCTAAATCAATTGGGATTCGGCATGCGATAAAGTCTGCATCATATCTCAATTTAAAGTCATTGCATAAGCTAATGGTGATATAACCTGCAATGATGACTGGCAACGATGTACATCGATGTTAAAAAGGCCAGTTTGTCCACAATAAACCGACATGCAGCATTGACTTGTAATTAGCGAGGGACTAGTTTTAACCATCTAAAATTCAGTTTGAAACTGGATTTCCATCAGTACCAACGCAGGGATCACCTCGACGGGGATCGCAACAAAAATCATAGCGGAGTGACGACAACAATGAGAATCGTATTAATTGGTGCCCCTGGTGGGGGTAAAGGAACACAGGCCAAACTGCTCATCGAAAAGTATGGCATTCCACAAATATCCACAGGTGATTTATTGCGTGAGGCTGTGGCTGCAGGCACAGCACTGGGTGTGCAAGCTAAGGTGGCGATGGATGCAGGGCAATTGGTTTCTGATGACATTGTGCTGGGCATGATCAAAGAGCGTCTATCCAAGCCAGATACCAATAAAGGTTTCATTCTAGATGGTTTTCCGCGCAATATCGCGCAAGCAGAAGCGCTGGATAAGTTACTCAGTGACATTGGTAAGCCACTACAAACCTCGCTACTGATTGACGTACCGTTTGATGTACTCATGCAACGTTTAACCGGGCGTCGTACCTGTCAATCATGTGGTCAAATGTACAATGTTTATACCACGCCACCGCGGGTTGAGGGTGTGTGTGATAAATGTGGCGGTCATGTGGCACAGCGTTCCGATGATAATGAAGAAACCATTAGCAAGCGGTTACGTGTTTATGAAGAACAAACAGCACCTTTAGTCGATTATTATCGCTCGCAAGGTAAATTGCGTACTGTAGATGGTTTAGGTGAAATTGATGATATCTTTGCCAGCGTGTGCCAAGTGCTAGATAGTTTACCGTCAGGTAGTACAACAACGGCGAAGAAGAAAACGACCAAGAAGAAGGTAGCGAAGAAAAAAGTTGCCAAGAAGAAAACAACCAAGAAGAAGGCAACAAAGAAAAAAGCGACCAAAAAGAAAGCCACGAAAAAGAAAGCCACGAAAAAGAAAGTGACCAAGAAAAAGGCCGTGAAGAAGAAATCAGCTAAGAAGAAAGCAGTGAAAAAGAAAGTGGCGAAGAGAAAAACCACTAAGAAGAAAGTAGTGAAGAAAAAGACGAAAAAGAAAGCCACTAAGAAAAAAGCCAAGAAGAAGGCTACGAAAAAGAAGGCAGCCAAGAAAAAAACCAAAAAGAAAGTGACTAAGAAGAAAACAAAGAAAAAAGCAGCTCAAAAACGCGTTGTTCGTAAAACAACTAAGAAGAAAGTGAAAAAGAAAGCCAGTAAGAAAAAGGCAGCTAAGAAAAAAGCCAAAAAGAAAGTCACGAAAAAGAAGGCTCGGCGTAAACGCTAATTAGCCTTACAGCAAAACAAAAGACGGGTTAGATCATCTAACCCGTTTTTTTTTGTTCATACGTGTCATAAAGTGCATTAACCCTTCAATAATACGTATAGTATAACCAGACCAATATTCTTGTATGCGTTGATACCAGGGGCGCGTGCGCCATATCGCTAAATTAATGTGATGACTTTGGCTGAAGTCATGTTGAAATAATTCTATTGTTTGTTCGGTGATCGCTTCATCTTGAATGGTTTGGTTTGCATCAAGATTCCAAAAGTTATTCCAACGATCTAAATTACTTGAACCGATCGATACCCAACTGTCGCATAAGATAATTTTGGCATGAATAAACCGGGGTTGGTATTCGTAAATTTTAACTCCGGCCATTAATAAACGTTTGTAGTAGCGTCGTGCTGCTTGGGTTAGCCAAGGGTGATCGCTACGAGTGCTGGGCAGTAATAACCGAACATCAACGCCTCGTTTGGCGGCTTGTTTTAAGTAACGGCGTAATTTTCGGGTGGTAATAAAATAGGGCGTGGCTATCCAAATAGATTTTTGTGCTTTTTGAATGTGGGTAATGGCGTGACGAATAATATGATTTTTACCTGCACCATTGGCTAATAATACACGGCCTAATTGCTTACCTTGCAATGACATCTTGCAAGTCTGGATAGGTGGTGGACTCCCAGTTTGTTTTGTCCAAGTATCAACGAAGACTTGTTGCCAATCGTTAACCACTTCCCCCTCAATTTTAACGGCGATGTCATGCCAAGATGCTTGGGGATCAGTATGCAATGTATATTCATCACTAATACCAGCACCACCCACAAAGGCTTGTTTGTTATCAACTAACAGTAACTTCCTGTGATCGCGGCGCATACTTTTATAAAGTTGTGTCCAGCGAAACGGGTTAAAGAAATGAATATGAATATAGTCACGTTGCAATTTTTGTAAACTGCTTGAATCTATTTCGCTAGCGCCATAATCATCAAGCAGCAATAGCACATGTACTTTGCGTTCACTGGCCGCAATCAATGCATTGATAAAGGTATTGAGTACTGCCCCAGTTTTAACAAGATATTGCTCGATTAAAATATAGTGTTGCGCCTGTTCGATAGCATATAACATAGCAGGGTAAAAATCATGGCTATCGACAAGTAAGGTGAATTGATTTTTGGTACGCCAACTAAATACAGCTGAATCATTCATTTTATCGGTGAAAGACAAAGTTGTTGCTGGTTGAACTGCAGCGATAAATGGCCTTGAATAAAGTTTAGTAGATCTTCCCCGACTAATTTATGTCGCCAACCTTGTAATAATTCGCTATCTGTTGGGTTAAGTAAAAACTGTTCAATTTGTTGTCGTGTAGCCAGGGCACTGGCATTCAGTGTGTGTTGGTGAGCCTTGAGTTTGACGATGGCCATGAGGCTATCGAACATGGCTTCTTGTTGCTTGGTGAGACTCGTGCGTTTAGTTGGATTAGGCCATTGGGATTCGGGTAAGTTTAAACCTGCTTGAATGCACTTGATTAAGGTCGTGCCGAATCGATCAACAATACTTTGATTCAAACCGCGGATCTTTTTGAGCTGTTCTGGTTTAGTGGGGTGTTGTATGGCCAAAGCAATGAGTAGGTTGTCTGGAATAATCCATTTGCGCGGTTTATTTTGCTGTTTTGCTTGTTGTTCACGCCAACGGGTTAATTCACGTAACACACTCAATTGTTTGCGGCGTAGTTTTTGATTACCCGATACTTTTTGCCAGAGCTGTTCTGTGGGAACATCATAGCTCTTTATGTCCGCTAAGCTGGCAAAGTCAGCGGTTAACCAGTCAAGCCGTTCAAGCTCAGATAGTTGTTTTACCATGAGTGGGTATATCTGAATAAGGTATCGTACATCATCAGCCGCATAAGCTAATTGCTCGTCACTCAGTGGTCGTTGTTCCCAATCTGTGCGGGCATGTTGTTTGGATAAGTTTACGGTTAAGAAGTGTTTAACCAAGTTGGCATAGCCAATTTGTTCACCTAGCCCTAGTAACGTTGCTGCAATTTGTGTGTCGAATACCGGCTTTGGAATGTCTCCGAGGGTTGTATAAAGGACTTCGAGGTCTTGTTTTGCGGCATGGAATATTTTTATTTGTTCCGGTTGCTGTAACAGGCTTTTTAAGGCCGATAGATCGTCAATGGCTAATGGGTCAATACAAGCCAGCGCATCGTGACTGGCAATTTGGATTAAGCACAGTGTCGGGTAAAAGGTTTTATCTCTGACAAATTCTGTATCCACCGCAATGGCAGGTGCGGTTTTTACGGTTTGGCAAAACTGCACTAAATCCTGTGTATTATGGATAAACTGCATGGTTAAATCAGGGGATAAAGAGGGATTATTTAGCATACAAAGTTAACACTTTTGAGTTCAAAAAAAGGAAG
>CAZPAE010000343.1:0-4038 GCA_964584455.1 uncultured Thioalkalispiraceae bacterium | reverse complement strand
TCAAAATATGGCTCAGTCATATAGTTATTCCTTAGGGAATCGGTACTTTAGCTAGCCCAACGAAACCGAACACCCATTAATTATACTCTATTTCATTTATCCAATTAGATTTATAATCTCCATCGTTTAATTGCACGCCATCTCCTATTGCATTTCGGCTTCAATCTCGTGTTGCGCATCCAGGGGGCTAAGCCAATGGTCAGGGCGGATACCTTCAAAGATAAAATTGGTAACGAGTTTGATAAGGCGCTTACCATCTGGCAAATCATCGATTGAACTCCGATTAATACGGAAAACTTTTCGCAAGTTCTGATAAGTCGGTAAGTAATTCATGAACGGCGGTTCAATCTGATTGTGCGCTAGTAAATTTTGTAGTGCTTGGAGTTCACGTAATGCACCTTGCTCATAGGTATCGAGCTTGCGTGGTGGGGATTGTAATAACTGAATCAGCACCAATAGATAATGTTGAGCAAAGGGATAATAAGCAGGTTTAAATAATAACTTCGCCTCATTGGATAAACTAATTAACTTGTGCATAATCTGTTCTATTGCATAGACTTCCCCACGTGGCGTATCCGCCGAAAAAAGTTCACCATTGGTATACACATATAACAAGGTACTTAATTTCCCTTTTGCCACAGGTAAAGGTAACTCCCCGGCTTGCGCCTGTTCCTTGAGCCACTTTAATTGCGTGATCATACGCCCTTCTGGCGTGCCATCGACTTGCTCAAATGGGGCTAAAACGCCTTCCAGTAATTGGGTGCAACAATCAACAATATCAAGTCGTTGTTCTTCGGTATTTGGCATCGTTTATTCCTTGACGAGTAACTGAAGGTGTCGGGGGTTAACGGTCACTTGCTGTCCCCCACCGGACATGGCTTTCTCCACCATCCCGGTTGTGCTGCCATCTAACCGCTGATATTGCAACAGTTCAGAAGCGGCGCCAATACGGGATTGTACTCCAGTTGTGGCATCAGTGACGACGATCTCATCCACTTGTGATGCTGCATTAAAACACGGCAAGGCAAGGTAATCTTTCACTCCTTCTTTATCCCAATGCCCTTCACGGTAATACTTCTCCTTTATCTCTTGATAACCGGCTTCATCGAGTAAGTAGGCTGAATTTTTTACATCTCGGGCTCGCCCCGCACTGTTAAACCCATACAACCGGTCCCCCTGTTGAAACGACTTTGCTTGAAACTGATGACCAGACTCAAGTACCTGTTTAATTTTTCGATCGTTCCATCCCTGATCTAATAGTGATTCCTTAGCCCAATCATCTTCTTCCGATAAATTATCCATATCTACTTGCCGTTGGGTAGTAAAGGAGCCGTCTTTAACCCGGGGCGTCAGGTCATCGCGATTATGGAGGCCAGGATGGGGGTTGGTGTTCGGTGGGGATAATGTTGTTTTCTTGTTCTCCACCTTAAAATCATAGGTCGTATCGACCTTGGGTTTGCGGGCAACGAGGTGTAAGCGCAGTTTCTCAATGATACTTGTCATGCGTTTGAGCAGTTGCGCAATCTTGGCGGCGTTCTTGATGGCCAGTAGCCCGGCCCCGAGTCCCACGGCCAACACCAATAACACATCAATACCATAGCGGGTGCTGACACGGACTTTTTCTGTGGGGTGTAAGGCGGCAAAGTAATCTTGCGGGAAGTCCATCAGCATTTGGCGGGTATCGTCATCCCAGAGTAGTAAACCTAAGGTACGCATGGCCTCAGCCATATGCGTCAAATCTTCCCCCAGTTCATGATGCATCTGTTGAATATGTTGCATCGCGTGTTCAAATCCATCTTCATCCCCCACCGCAAAGGCCTGTACCGCACGGGCCCGATGTTGAGCATAGTCGAGGAGCCATTGTTGGGTCAGGCGTTGCGCGTGGCTTAACCCACTGACCACATCTACCACGCCCATCACCGTATCCCCTATCCATTGCCCTATGCCGGTCAACGCACTACCCAAATAAATGATGGGTTTCTCCCAGGCCGTCAGCGTAGACCAGGTTTGTTGGTAGGACGCAGTATCTTGTTGCACGGCGGCTAAGGCCGTCTTGAGTTCGCTGTTTAACGATTGGCGTAAGGTCATCAGCGCTTGTTCGAGGGTGTCGTGCTCTGGAATAAAGGTGAGGGTAAACCCTTGGTTAGGCACATTATCAAAATGCGCTTTACCCTTCGTTAAGGTACCGGTGCGTTGTTGCCTACCTTGGAAATCAATTTGATAGGGCACCTTCTCCAGCGGGGTGTCATCCTTATCGTGATAGGTGACCGCTAAGGTATGGCCCACTACCGTCACCGTGATGGTATGGGGATGCGCACCCACTACCGAAGCGGTTAAGGTATATGTACCCGGTGTGATAGGTCCCACTCGGGTTTCACGATATTGGTACGCATTGGTGGGCGCAGCAGGCAATTCACAATGGTGTTGTCCGTGTAATCCATTCGAACCACGCCATTGCAGCCACACACTGTCACTGTTTTGGGCGGTTAAGTGAACCCGTAAGGTGTCCCCGGTACAGATATTCACATTATCGCCCGCGGTCGGCGGCCGTCTCGGGGAATAGATGACACCACCGGGTAGGGGATAGTCAAACACCGCCGACGGATTCACATAGCCAGTGAGTTGTTGGCTCACCTGCGCTACCGTATCGCCGGGTGCAAAGCGATAGTTTTGAAACTGTTTGCCCATATGGCGGCGGTCGCTGATATCAAGGGTCTCACCATCATGGGGGGAGGTAATCCGAATTAGGGGGTCGGTGTTGATATAGCTGCCTGAGCTTGTTCCTAAGGTTAAAGGGCGGATGTGAAAGACATCTTGCAACCCTAAACGCGGTGGTGGAGCCGGTTTACCTACCCCCCCACTGCCGCCTTCACTGTGCACCCGGACCAAGACTAATGCACTGTGCCTATCAATGTGGCCGGGGAAGCGGGCTACCCGCTGCCAGGTGTTATCGTGATAATGGAATAACACTAAACGCGGATGTAAGGGGAGATGGGAATAATACGAAAAAGGAATCAAGCGATACGCCGACACCGGTAATGGCAGTTGCGTGATAACGGCCTCATCCAATTGCCCCGGTAACACCGGCCGACTGGTTTTATCAAACCACATCGTTCCCCCTTCCTTAGGTAAATGTTTTTGCGTCCTTGACTATTTATTTTAGGAAATAACCTACTATGTTTTCCCCGATTATTATAGCGGTTTTTATCTTTAGCCACTTATTGTCATCATACTAAAGATTTAAAACAAAGTCTAAATAAAACTATTAAACATCGCGTTTCATTAACCAGGCAATTACTTTGCCTTTTACACCTTAACCACGAAAATCGCCAAAATGTTTAGTCAAAAACAGGATTTTTTTCACTTTTTTTCAATATAGGGGAAATAAGGAGAAAATGACTGCTTTTTTACAGATAAAAAATAGGCCGCTATTGCGGCCTATTTTGCGCTTGTTGGAAATACTAATTTAGAACTTCAGTGCCCAACTTACTTCTGCTTCATACTGGTCCATTTCAAGTGTAATGTTCTGAGTGGTATTAAATGCATTTGCACCCGTTATATCGTTAGAGAGTGCATGCATAAACTCAAAGCTTAATTCACTATTAGTGCTGGTCTTATGTGTAAACCCGAGAGTAATATGATCTTCAATCACTGCTGGTGCCAAAATGTTAAATAGCACCTCCCCATTCGGTATGGGTTGATCACCATGGCTATAGCCTACACGCCAAGTCCAATCCGGGCTTGATTCCCACTGGTAACCTAACTTATAGATAGTCATATCATCCCAACCAAAGCCTGCACCATTAGAGCCACCTAAGCACCCTGGACCAGTTGCAGGCGCTCCAGGAGCACAACTACCATCGGTTAGTCGGCTGATTGGATTGGCTATAGCCGCCACATCACTGTAGTTAATTTCCTGCACATCGAAGGTTAATACACTTTTTGGCGTCACTTTCCAGGCAACACCTACCGTCCAGGTTGAGGGAATATCAAAATCGCCATTCTCTGCAAACAAGCCTTTGTATTTATCAAACTCTT
>CAZPAE010000342.1:0-4045 GCA_964584455.1 uncultured Thioalkalispiraceae bacterium | reverse complement strand
GGCACGACACGCGTGCCCTGGTGGATCAGCTGGTAAAAGGCGTGTTGGCCATTTGTCCCGGGTTCGCCCCACACGATCGGTCCGGATTGGACCGTCAAGGCGGACCCATCCATGCTGACGGATTTGCCGTTGCTCTCCATCTCAAGCTGTTGAAGATAGGCCGGCAGGCGCGCCAGACGGTTGTCGTATGGCAGCACGGCACGGGTTTCATACCCCAAGACCTGCGCATGCCAGATCCCGACCAGCGACAGCATCACGGGCAGGTTCTGGTCCAGCGGCGCGGATTGGAAATGCGCGTCCATCGCGGCCGCACCTTCCAAAAACGCGCCAAAATCGTCTGGTCCGATCGCGATCATCAGGCTTAGCCCGATGGGCCCCCAAACCGAATAGCGCCCGCCGACCCAGTCTTCGAACCCAAAGACGCGCGCGGCGGGAACGCCAAACGCACCCGCCTTGTCCGGGGCGGACGACAGCGCCACCAACCGGTTGGACACATCCACGCCCGCCGCCTCCATCCACGCCTTGGCGGTGGCGGCGTTGGTCATCGTCTCGATGGTCGTGAAGGTTTTCGACGCGATGATGAACAGCGTCGTTTCGGGGTCCAGACCAGACAGGGTGTCAGCAATATCGGCGCCGTCGACATTGGACACAAAGTGGCAGCGCGGGCCGTCGTGGAACGGCGCCAAGGCGCGCACAGCCATCGCGGGCCCCAGATCGGATCCACCGATGCCGATATTGACGACGTCCGTGATGGTCCCGGCGCGAATTTCGCGCGCCAGTTCATCCATCGCAGCCAGCGTTTCATGCACGGCAGGCATGACATCAACACCGTCGACAACGACCTGCGCGCCCTTGGGCGCACGCAGCGCGGTGTGCAGGACGGCGCGATCCTCTGTCTTGTTGATGCGGGCGCCGCCGAACATCGCGTCGCGCGCATCGATCAGGCCGGACTTTTCCGCCAATTCGACCAAGGCCGCGCGAGTTTCGCCGTCGATCTGGGTTTTGGAAAAGTCAAAAAGCATGCCAAGCGCATCGATGCTGAATGTCTTTGCGCGCGCGGCGTCTTGGTCAAAAAGCGTTTCGATACGGCGGTCGCCCAAGGCGGCTGCCAGTCGGTTCAGGTCGTCGAACATGGTATCTCCTTCAGGCGGCCCAATGGACCTTTGCGCCGCTGAGAATCGCGTTGATGGGGGCGTCTTCAACTGCCTTGCCTTGCGCCGATTCCAGCGCAGCGCGCTTGTCTTCGCCAAAGATCAGAACGTGTTTGCTAAGCGCGCCGTCCAGGGCCGGGGCGCTGAGCGTGATACGCGGTTCAGGCGCGCCGGGTGCGCGCATGGGAACCAGAACCGGCGCATCCGGGGCCAGCGCATCGGCCAGACGGTCCGCCCCGGGAAACAGCGACGCGGTATGGCAATCCGTGCCCATACCCAGCAGCACAACGCCCAGCGGAAGCGCAGGCGCAATGGCCTGTGACAGGGCCGCCACGGCGGTATCGGCGTCAACATCGTCGCGGTAAAGCGGCAACAAACGGGCCGATGCCGCGCGGTCCACCAGCAACCGGCTCCGCAACAGGGCCGTGTTGGACCGTGGGCTGCTTTCAGGGACCCAGCGTTCATCCGTCAGCATGACGTCCACCCGATCCCAGTCAAGTTGAACGCCCGAAAGCGCATCGAAAACCGGCCCCGGCGACGTGCCGCCCGGCACGGCGAAAGCCACGCGTTCGGCACTGTCAAGCTGCATGCGCAACTCACCGGCCAATTGATCGGCCAGGTCCATCGCCAACATCTCGCGGTCGGGATATTCGATCAGTGCGTAGCTCATGCTTTCAGATCTCGCCAACGTCGGCCATCGCGGTGCATCAACATCATCGCGTCTTCGGGTCCGGCTGACCCGATGTCATAGGGTTTTGGCACATCACCGCGCGCTGTCCAACTTTCGATCAACGGATCGGTCCAGGCCCAGGCCGCCTCCACCTCGTCGCCGCGCATGAACAGCGTCTGGTTGCCACGGATCACATCCATGATCAGGCGTTCATAAGCGTCCGGCGCCTCTTCGGCGTCGGGGCCTAGCGCGGTGGCAAAGCTCAGGTCCAGCGGCGCGTCCATCAAACGCATCCCCCCGGGACCCGGTTCCTTGATCGTCACGCCCAGGGTCATGCCTTCGTTGGGTTGAAGGCGAATTGCCAGGACGTTGCAATGCCGCCCAGGATCAACGCCAAAGATCGAATGCGGCGCGTCCTTGAAAACCACGACAATTTCGGACGTGCGCGCGCGCAGGCGCTTGCCCGTGCGCAGATAGAACGGTGTGCCCGCCCAACGCCAGTTCGACACATGGGCCTTGAGCGCGACAAAGCTTTCGGTGTTTGACCGCGGATTGCCGACATCGTCACGATAAGACGGCTCTGCCCCTTCGCTATAGCGACCGCGCACAAGGTGATGCGGCGGCACCGGATCCAGCGCCCGAATGACCTTGAGCTTTTCGTCACGCACCGAATCCGGTTCAAACCGCGCCGGTGGTTCCATCGCGATCAGGCACAAAAGCTGCATCAGGTGGTTCTGGACCATGTCCCGCATCGCACCTGACTTGTCGTAATACGCGCCACGCCCACCCACACCGACGGTTTCGGCAACCGTGATCTGGATGTGATCGACGTATTGGGCATTCCACAACGGTTCAAAAAGCGTGTTGCCGAACCGCACGGCCATCAGGTTCTGGACCGTTTCCTTGCCCAGGTAGTGATCGATCCGGTAAATCTGCGTTTCGTCAAAATACTGCGCGAGCGTTGCGTTCAGCGCTTTGGCGGACGCCAGGTCATGACCGAACGGTTTTTCGACAACGATCCGGCTTTCGGGACAGGCAAGATTGGCCGCCTTGAGCCGTTCGGCCAAAGGCCCGAAAAGCGACGGCCCGACCGAAAAATAAAAGGCCCGCACATGCCCTTCGGTCATGTGGGCCTGCAGTTCGTCCCAGCCTTTTGTGCCTGTCGCGTCAACCGTGACATAGCTTAGCCGGTCCAGAAACCGGGCCAAGGCGTCATCGGTGACGGTTGCACCGCCGAATTCGCGGATCGCCTCATCGGCCAATGCCCGGAAACCTGCATCATCCAGATCGCCACGGGCGGCGCCGATGATCCGGGCATTTTCGGGCATTTGCCCCGAACAGTAGCGGCGGAAAAGACCGGGCAGGATCTTGCGCTTGGCCAAATCGCCAGTGCCGCCAAAGATCACCAGGTCGAACGGTTCAACGGGGATTACGCGTGATACCATCTGTCTTGCCTATCCAAACCTTTTGGAACGTCCGGTTGCACGCTTTGGACCAGCCTGCCCGTTAGCGCTATCGGATCGCGCCTGCGGGATACGCGATTGCGCGGGCAGAGTCTAACACCCTTGCACGCAGTCTCAATAGATTGCGCCCGGCGTGGCCACGGGGTTGCACCCTAACCCGGCGCATGTCACGCAAAAGAGGCAAAAGGAGAACACAGATGGCGCCGCGAAAGATCATCATCGACACCGACCCGGGACAAGACGACGCGGTTGCAATCCTGCTTGCTCTGGCCTCGCCCCAAGAGATCGACGTGCTGGGGATCACCGTTGTCGCCGGAAACGTGCCGCTGCACTACACCGTGCGCAACGCGCTGATGGTCTGCGAACTGGCGGGGCGGCCGGATATGGCGGTTTACGCCGGGTGTGATGGCCCCTTGAACCGCAGCCTGGTCACAGCCGAACATGTGCATGGCGATACGGGCCTGAACGGTCCGGTGCTGCCCGATCCGACGATGCCGGTACAATCCGCGCATGCCGTCGACTACATTATCGACACGCTGCGATCCGAACCGTCGGGCACGGTCACCTTGTGCCCCTTGGGGCCGCTGACAAATATCGCCACGGCCCTGCAAAAGGCCCCCGATATCGCACCCAGGATTGGCGAAATCGTGTTGATGGGCGGAGCCTATTTCGAGGTGGGCAACATCACACCCGCCGCCGAGTTCAACCTTTATGTCGACCCCGAGTCCGCGGCGCTGGTTTTTGCCTGCGGCGCCCCGATC
>CAZPAE010000341.1:0-4075 GCA_964584455.1 uncultured Thioalkalispiraceae bacterium | reverse complement strand
CGATGCTTACACCCGCCGAACTGATTACGCTGCCCAAGGGGCAGGCCTTCGCACTGCTGGAAGGCGGGCAGCTCTGGAAGATCCGTATGCCCTTACCGGCCACCGATGCTGACATGCCGGAAACGCTTACCGAGATCGCCAACGAAATGGAGCGAACCTACATCACCAACGATCACTGGTATCGGGTTCAGGAACCGTGGTGGGCAGCTGCGCCAGATGTCAGTGAGCCCGAGTTAGAGCCAGAGGACTCCGATGGCTGAGGCCGTTGCCGATCCACGTCGCCAGGTTGTTCAGCAAGGGCTGTTCTCGAAGACTCTGTCGGCTGTTGCGAAGCTCATCCAGTGGTTGTTGTTTTCGCTGTTGTTCTCGATCATCGTCGAATGGGCTGGCATGGTGCTCTGGTGGCCGGATGAGGGGGTAGATCACAGTCGTACCATGTTGGCCACTGAGATCAGTTATCTCGATAACGATTTTCGTCGCAGCGTTGTTACCTCCGACCCAGCACGATTCGCCAAACGGTTTGCCGATAATACCTACCACTACCTGTTCGAGGTGACGCGGTTCGTGGATTTCATCCAATGGGTGTCGCCGTCACCGCTGAAGTATGAGCAGGGTATCCGGCCAACGCTGCACAAGATCTACCGGCCCATAGCAAAGTACGTCATCGCCATGATGCAGGTGACCCAGGTGTTCTCGGTGCGCCTTGCGATTCTGACCTTGGCCATGCCGATCTTCCTGCTGTTTAGCTTGGTCGCGCTCGTTGACGGGTTGGTGCAGCGCGATCTACGCCGATGGGGTGGGGGCCGTGAAAGTTCTTTCGTCTACCACTACGCAAAGAAGGCTGCGCTCCCGCTAGTCATCCTGACTTGGGTGACGTATCTCGCTTTACCGTTCAGTCTGCATCCAAGCTTCGTCATCCTGCCTTTCGCGACATTATTTGCGCTGACGGTGGCGGTGACGGCAAGTACCTTCAAGAAGTACCTTTGAGATCTTGGATTTCAGCAAAGTTTCTACCTATCCGACATGGATGATCGGTTTGCACCCGACGCTGCGTTTTACAATATATTTGTGCTGTCGCGTATAATCAGGGTGTCGGCCAACATATGGAATTTTAGTGATCGACTTAAATGGCCTAAGTTTCTGTAGTTAGCTGAGCCAAGACTGGCCGGGTGTGCGGCGACTAATACGATCAGACACGTCTTCTGTGTGTTCTTCAAGCAGTTCTGATCTGTAATCTGTATCGGGAAAGTGGAGCAGTGATAGCTTGAAGTCGTACTGACTGGAAATGATAACCTGCTCTGTGCAAGGTTGACGGAGCCAAACATCTGATTCGAGTTCGCAAACGCCTGTCGATCCAGTCGACAATCGCGTATTTGCTGCAATCGACTTTGACGGTATCTCAATAGGTGGCCGGTCGCGGGTCTTAAAATAGAGTCCTGATTTTAGTGCAGCCTGGCTGGAGCGTGCCCACAGCACAAAACCGTCTCGGGAAACAACGAGCATTGAACGGCACGATGTGTATTGCAGCCACCTCAGTGTTGCCGCGATAAGGGATACGTCATATCTGTCTGCGCAGGCTCCGAGTTCATCGAAGACGGGGGTTCTTTTCGCATCGATTTGCGCCCTGAAATCATCGAAAGGCATGAGTAGTGTTGCCGCGAATACGTTTGCTTCATTCTCGCGCTGGCCGTATTCAGACTCCCATGTTGCCATATCCTCCGTGCTGCATTGGAAGCCCTCCGGGTAGGCCTTGCGGTGAAGGAGATAGTGTCCGAATTCATGGCCGAGCGTAAAGTTTATACGGCCATACGATGTAATCCCGCTATTATAAAAGATTCCCCAGCCCTTTTTGCCGGCTGGTGCTGGGCTAAGCGCACCCTCGAATCCGGGAAGCACATCACCCTTTATGACTGCGATGGGTTCATCACGATATTTTGCCTTTGATATCTCGGTCGCGATTGCACGCACGTCCACAGGGAAATCGGCTACGCCTGCCGCCCTGAGGACAAGCGTAATGTCGTTTGCCGTCCGCTGCGGAAAGAATTTCTTCATTCTTCATCCCAGAGATCAATCATCTTACGAATCTTTTTCTTGACCTCCGGATCCATCTGCCGATACTTCCGATAGAACATCTGGTCAGTCGCGTCCTCCTCCGTAATCTCGTCATTAATGAAATAGTCCATTGTTACACCGAGTGCTTTGGCGATCTTCGCCAGCTTCTCTGCGGATGGTCTAGGCGGATTTTTGTTTTCCAGCTCCCAGATATAGCTCTTGCTGCTGTCTGCAAGCTCCGCGAGCTCGTCGAGCGTGTAGCCCTTCTCTTTTCGCAAGGCTTTGATTTTACTAGCGATAGTAATATTCATAGGTCTATAGTGACGTTCATGGGTCTCTTTAAGCAGTGTATTCGGTAGTCTGAACATAAAGTCTTGACAGCCGAATTTCAAGCGTTTATTGTTATGTTCGGTAGTCTGAACAAATTATATGTCTATTATGCAAGAGGATACATGAAATGGCGAGAGGCCCGAAAACACATCACGTAGTACCCAACCCAGAAGGCGGGTGGGACGTCAAACGCGGCGGAGCGCAGCGCGCCACCAGCCATCACGATACCAAGCAGAACGCCATAGATTCGGCACGGCAAATCAGCCGGAATCAAGGGACCGAACTCCGGATCCACAATAAGGACGGGCGTATTGCCAGCAGTGACAGCCACGGACGCGACCCATATCCACCGAAAGGATGAATTGAAGAGAAGGAGACAAGCATGAGTAATGAGAAATCGAAACGCCCTGAAGTGTTTATTGACAACGAACCCTATGACTGGGACGAGGAATGCATCAGCGGGGCCCAGCTTCGCATTCTTGGATCGCTGCCTGACGATGTCCAGATCTTTCACAAGGTTCCCGGCCATCCCGATGAAGAGGTCAAGGATGATACCGTCGTTGATCTCACAAAACAGCATGGACCCGATAGGTTCTCGACGCAACCAGTCGGTTCACAGGCAGGGTGATCTGGCATGCCGCTTCTCCTTGATACGGATTATGCGGAGCTTGAGGAGCGCGGACTTGCTTATATAGAAGACGAAGCTAACCGTTTCCTTGTATTTCCGGACTACCTGCTTCCAGATGGGCTCTACAATGAAAAGAGCTGCGATGTGCTCGTGGTCATACCTCAGAACTACAATCAAGCAGGTATCGATATGCTCTGGACGCATCCTCATCTCACGCGCACCGATGGCAGTCCGATCCCTAGGATGAACGGCCCTGGTGGCGGCGATAACCGGATGTTTGATAGCAAGGAATTCTGCAGGTGGTCGCGACACTGGAATCACGCTCCCACCATTTGGAGACCAGGCAAGGACAACGTTGTTACCATCTTGCGTAGGATTACATGGGCCCTAGGGAATCCTGACGCAAAATGACAGACCCGCGGATCACATTACTCGGCTCGCAGCATGACGCTGTTACCACGTTCTTGGCATCGCATCCCGATGGCCATGAAAAGGCTGCCGCCGTGCTGTTCCGCAGGCTCCATATTACTGTTGAAGGTCTACCTGATTCTGATCGCTATATTGCCCATGAGGTAATTCCTTTCGAGGACGACTGGATAACCAACAGCTCCCCGGTGCACATTGCTTTCGCTCTTGCACCGCTGCGGGAGCTCTTCCGACGGTGTGAGGAAGAGAACCTCGTTTTCGGTTTCGTCCATAATCATCCCACGGGTCAGGGAGTGTTCTCCACCATCGATGATGAGAACGAGCGTACATTACTTAAAGCACTGAGCAACCGTAACGGTCCTGATATCACCCTGGTATCTATGCTTTGGGCAGAAGGGCAATGGTTTGCCCGTACACGCAGCGGTCGCTCGCCAGATATGGTGGTGCCAGTCAGACATACGCTCGTCCTAGGAGAGCGGATTGATCTGTATGGCTATAAAAAGAGCAGCGACGAACACAGCGAAATACAGGCGCGGCAGGCAGCTGCCTTCGGCCAACCCTTCGTTGATATACTTCAGTCGCTTCGTGTCGGTGTCATCGGCAACGGGGGCACAGGGAGTCCGCTTGCAACTCTCGGTG
>CAZPAE010000340.1:0-4127 GCA_964584455.1 uncultured Thioalkalispiraceae bacterium | reverse complement strand
ATTTGGCATTGAACCTACACTCCATGGCTAGTGCTGGTACGGATATAAAACAGCTTAGCTTCAATATGAGCCATGATTTGGATCCAGTTACCATTCGTAATATTCCTGGCTATGAAGGGTGGGTTTTGTTTACCCGCTGGGAAAATTCAGTGGGTCGAAATCAAATGAGTTTGTATGTTATGAAACCCGATGGCAGTGAAGTGCAACATCTTTATGGTGCCCATAGCCATGATACGGGCAGTAATGGTAGTACGATTCAGTTTTTACAGCCACGCGAGACCTCTTCAGGCACTGTCTTGTTTTTAGCGATGCCCACCACCGGCACCTTTGATGGTGGTGATCCCACGATCGTTGAGGTCGATAAGTATGTAGATAATACGGTTCCTACTCAGGCCTATGCGGGTTCTACTGGGCCGGCGCAACAGTCGGTTTCAGGCGGGGCCGTGTCCACAGAAGCGAATACCATATCTAGTGGCGGACGCTATAGCTCTGTGGTGCCATTGTTGGACGGGACTAACCGAGCACTTGTGAGTTATAGCTTGTGTTTAGTCACGGTCACTGACCCTGGTTCCGGCGATACACAAACCCGTATTTGTAGTGATCCGCTGGTGGATTTAACATCCCCTAATACGGTGGAAGCGGCGCCACGTTATGGGATTTATATTTTAGATATGGGCAATAACACTATTTTGCCTATCACGGTGGCTGAGCCAAGCACTTATTATACGGATGTGGCCATCTCTCATGATGTTGGGACGCTGCAATTTATTGATGATTCCTTTAACTTATCGACGCCAACAGTCGGAACACTGCATATTCGCAGTATTTATGATACCGATGGTGCTTATACTTCATTAGGTAGTTCAGCTACGAGCATTGCGCAATTGGCTGATCCGTCACGAGCGACGGGGGATAGTGAAAACAACCCCACGCTTATTGAACGTCCTGCGATGTTTTTACGCTTAGTCAAAGGGGCGTATTTACCGGATGATGATACCCGTGATTATGATAATTCGGCTTATGGCCTAAATGGTTCAGCACAATTAATGAAAGAAATCATTGGCTATGCACCCATTGAGCCGGATGGCTCAGTGAAGGTGAATGTACCTGCGGATGTGCCTATCTCGTTTAGTATTGTGGATAAAAATGGGCGTCGCCTAACAAATGCACCACGCCATGGGTATTGGATTACGGTACGTCCCGGTGAAACGGTCACGTGCCATGGTTGCCATAACTTTGCCTCAGGTAGTGCCCATGGTCGAATTGCTGCATTAGCCCCTTCTATTAACAGTGGGGCGGACAATACATTAACTTGGCCCAATACCCTGAACACAATGTTAGTGAATGTGGGCGAGACGATGGCCGAGGCACGTACTAATACGCAGGGTGCACAAAGCCTCGAGCCTAGCGTTGATATTGTGTTTGATGACCCTTGGACCGATCCTACTTCACGGGCAGCGGGCAGTGGTGCGGCGGATACGGCATTTACTTATAGCTATAATACTGTTTCTACCACACACCCTTTGAATCGTGGCGCATGTTTAACGAATTGGGATGAAACCTGCCGGATTATTATTAATTACCCGGATCATATTCAGCCAATATGGGAGTTGGCTCGGGTGGATAGTAATGGTGTGAGTCGCCAATGTACAAGTTGTCATACTACGTATGATGCAGATAATGCACAGATTCAAGTGCCTGAGGGCAAGTATGAGTTGGATTTAACTCGAAATAGTCCAGATGCGATGGGCAATTCCATCGATGCTCAGGACGCCAATTATTTTAAATCTTATATTGAGCTATTTTTAGATGATGAAGAATTAGTCGTACAGGGTAATACTTTAGTAGATGAATTATTTGCTCAGGATGAGGATGGCCGGGATGTACTCGATGAGAATGGTAATCCTATTATGGTAACTCATTCAGTATTTGGAACTAATGAAAATACGATGATATTAGTTGCTGGCGAAGCGAATAGCAGTACTCTATTTTTCCAAATATTTACTAGAGAATATTTTCTCAATAACCCTGGAGATGAGCCACATTGGGATGCGGGTGCGAACGGAGGTCAAGGTGCACCCTGGTTAACCACGGGTGAATTGAAATTAATTTCTGAGTGGATCGATATCGGCGCCCAATATTATAACGACCCCTTTGTGGCACCATTAGATTAAAGTCTCACTTTAAACGATATATTGTGGCACGGCCTTGGAATAGGTTGGCGCGATCGCGGCGCAAGGGGTAGAATTTACTTTAAAAAAGTCACATAACAATACGGTTAATCAATTTCATGCGCACATGGCTGGTTCTTTTTTTTGTCTGTTTCTACACCATTGTGGCGGCGGAGGAATCGGAAAAATTTTTAGTTAAAGTGGCGGACCCGTATATCGAGTTGCATACGGGGCCAGGCCGTGGCTATCCCATTTTTTATACTGTTGCCCGTGGCGAGTGGGTGGAGCTGCTATTTAGTAAAACCGATTGGTATAAAGTACTGACTGAGGATGGTAAAGAAGGTTGGGTGAGTGCTGCTGAGCTGTCGATGACCCTTAATCCTTCAGGGCGACGTGTCGATATTAAAGAGCCCACCCAACAAGATTTTGTGGTACGGGATTGGGAATATGGTGCCATGATCGGTGATTTTGAGGGCTTGTCGGTAATCACCTTTTATGCCGGCTATCATTTCACTGAAAACTTATCCAATGAACTGTTTGTCTCTCAGGCCAGTGGTGTGGTGTCCAGTAAAACGATGCTAAGTGTACTGAATATTATCCACGAACCCTTTCCTGAATGGCGTTTATCTCCCTTTTTTAAGTTAGGAACCGGCTGGTTGCGAACCGAACCGAAATCCACGCTGGCAGCATCCCAAGACAGAACGGATCAATATGCTAATTATGGTTTTGGCTTGCGTATGCATTTAACCAAACGATTTTTATTACGCGCTGAATATAACAGTTACGTTGTGTTTACCAGTCGCGATGACAACGAGGAAATAGAAGAATGGAAAGCAGGCTTCGGGTTTTTCTTTTAGGGCTAATGATATCTGTTATATCGCCTGGGGTGTGGGCACAAGATAAGCCTGCCACCGAGGGTGAGAAATCGGTACAAGAGATTATTCAACAAGAACCCGTGATTCAACCAGAAGTAGCGCGCCGTGAAGTGCGGCAGTCAGATATTAATACTGAAAACTTCGAGTTAACCGGATATGCCGGGTTTCTGAGTATCGAAGATTTCGGTACCGATACGGTCTATGGCTTACGGCTTGATTATCATATTACCGAAGATTTCTTTATTCAGGGTTCTGTGGGGCAATCTGAAGCAGGCACAACCAGTTTTGAACGTTTAGGTGGTGGTATTACGCTACTTACGGACGATCAGCGGGATTACACCTTCTATACAGTGGCGATTGGCTATAATTTATTGCCGGGGGAAGCCTTTGTGGGCCGCAATACCGCGTTTAATACCTCGCTCTATATTATTGCGGGTGCCGGCAACACGACCTTTGCCGGTGATGACCGTTTTACTGTGGTTTGGGGTGGAGGCTATTCAATAACCGCGACAGACTGGTTAGCAGCACATATCGATTTTCGTGATCATATGTTTGATATTGATGTGACGGGAGAGGATAAGACAAGTCATAACTTTGAAGTGTCATTGGGTTTAAGTTTCTTCTTCTAAAGATTGCAGGAGTCATAGTAATGAAACAAGTATTACGTAGCGTTATTTTATTGGGACTAATGAGTTTTTCTTTTTCTGTTGCTGCGGTTTCCATGGGGTCGCAAGCACCGGATTTCACGCTGAAGAGTAAATCAGGCAAGAATGTTCGCTTGAGCGATTATCGTGGCCAAGTGGTGATGATCAACTTTTGGGCGTCTTGGTGTGGGCCTTGTCGTCAAGAGATGCCGTTATTAGAGAAGATGCACCGTCGTTATAGTAAGTTAGGTTTTGTATTGCTTGGGGTGAATGTCGAAGCGGATTCAAGCAAGGCCAATGCTTATCTAAAAGATATCCCGGTTTCTTTTCCAGTGCTTTACGATACCAATAATAAAGCCAGTAAACTTTATGATGTAAGTGCGATGCCGACAACGATTATTCTTGATCGCAATGGTAAAATGCGCTTTTTACATCAG
>CAZPAE010000339.1:0-4128 GCA_964584455.1 uncultured Thioalkalispiraceae bacterium | reverse complement strand
CAATAGATCGATACGCAAATATAAAGAAATTGAAACAGGCTCGGGAAAAAAAAGCGCTATCATCTTAAAAAGTAATTTAGGTGATAACAGTACATTAAGACCTTTCGATATTTATTTTTCTATCGCTAACTTCTTATTAGAGGAAACACGTTATCTAGGTAAAAAAAATAGCCCGCGAAAGAAGTTGAATGAGCTAGTACAACGCATGGGCCATCAAATCAGTGAAACCCGAAGCGTATCTGCTGGAATATCTGGAACATTTAACGCGATATTTTCTCTGCTTGGAAGCAAGCAAACACAAACTATCAAATTGCCTATTACCGTACGGGATGCCGAAGAAAAACTGCTACACATCATCAAAGAATTGACGGAAGGAAAACGAATAATTTTTATTTTTGATGAAATAGACAAATTATCAAATGCAGAAGTTGCTGATGATTTTGGTTATCTACATAAAGCCTCAGAAAAGTCACTAGAAAGCAAAAGCCGAGATAAAAGCATCAAAGTTAATACGTTGCTAGGTGCACTAAAAAACTTTATCACTACCGCAGAAGCTATTTTTTTCTTCATTTCTGGGCGTGAAACATTAGATAAATATTATTCTGAAAAAGGCAGTCCAAACTCACTCTATGAGAGCATATTTGATCAAGTGTTTGAGATTCCTAGCCTATTAACAGATAAAAAATATCCACAAAAAGTATTTCAGATAACATTTTTTACCGAAGAGTATCTCTGTCGGAGACTAATGAAGAAGTATACCGATGAAGAGCGAAAAAAAATAAAAGAATCGGATTACTATAATATTAAGAACTACCTTAAACATCACCAAAATGAATGGAATGAGACCACTCGTGCAGAGAATCGCCTATTAGCCAGCACATTACGAAATTTTATCTATTATCTGGTATTTCATTCATGGGGTAATCCAAAACGGTTAACCGCTATATTTGAGAGTTTTGTGATAAAAAACAACGATAACGGTGATAATAATAGCAATGCCAAATATGCACTGCATTTTGACATATCACAATTACGCACCTTCGCACTGGCCGCAGAACTCATCACACTATTCCAACATCAATTTAGTCGAGAAGTATCGCGTATCAGCGATAAATTGACGGTAACGAGCCTTTCGTCTCTACAGTTTATTATGAAACATTATGCCTATGGCTTCTCACGTGATTCTTTACACCATATGGCTGAAGCAATGAACGTGCACCGTTCTCCTTCATTTAATACTATTGTTGATGATTTATTAACACAAACATTTAAGTCTTATATACGTCGTATTAGGAATGGGGTGTATCGATATCGCTTTCATAGTGAATTTGAGCAAGAACTTCGCTACGCCAGCCATGTAACCGAGTTAGAATCTGCCGCTTATACTTTTTCGCTAGACTCTATGCGGCAAGTAAAACAGTTATTCAAATCAATACCCTTTCACACCTCCCAACATGACAAAATCTTAATTTGGAAATCGCATGTATCACTTGGCGATATTTGCGCACTCGAGCAATCTTACAATGAAGCCGCAACACATTATCACTCAGCAATCAATCATCTAAAAAAGGAACTTTATTCAGAGTTCGATTTTGATAGTCATGTATTAATACATTATGCTGAAGTGATGATAAAAATGGGTGACTTAGAGGAACACCGACAAAACTATGCAAGTGCAGCAGCATTTTATACTGATGCTAAAACTTTAGTTGAAAAAAAATTACCCCCCCATCTTTCTAGCGCCCTGAAAGAGGGCGACTCTAAATGGGATATACTAAAACAACCAATATGGGCAATAGGCTATTTATCACTAAAACGAAGCCCGAAGAAAAATTGTATAGTAGACAATATTGACCGCTATTATCATAAAGATGATCCAAGGCGATATTTTCGGGCCGCCAATTTGGCATTTTTCTCTGGAGATTTTAAATGTGCACGAACTGAATACAAAAAAACCAGAACCATTTCAGAGCAAAAAAAATCATCCCTATCGCTAAGTGAACGTTATGCTTATTTGAAAGGAAATGCAATTGTAGGCTTGGTTGAAACAAATCTGGTAATAACCGCAAGTGAGTTTTATTGTGAACAATGCGATAACGGCCATCAGACAACCCCCGTTTATGCCAACAAGTTAACACATATTCTTAACCACCAGTATAATAATAACGAATCATCAATTTACATGGCTCTGATTGAAGCAGCTGAAATCTTCGAAAATAATCGTATTTATATCAGTGCAGCAATCACGTATATGAAGGTTATCGCTTATCTTAGTGCCATGCTCGATGGCTTCGAAAATGGCACCTCTCACAATTTAACCAACTTTATTGCCCACTTCCAGAAAACGGTGGTTCGTAATGGAGAAGCGGCACTAAGATGTATCAATAAAGCCCGACAGCTAGAGTCAGCGCAACAAAATAAAACCCTACTCGTTACTGCATTTGACTGTAATAGTTATAAAGACAAGAAAAATCTAAATATTACCCAGCTAATCCACATTTTATTACGCCATCCAACTGACTCTCCGCAACAACACCTCCATGAAGAGGTCTATTGGCAGCAATCTCTATGGACTCACAAACTGCTGGCTGTGCTCATATGGGCAAAACACGTATACTTAAAAGCACAGGGGCTAAATGATGAATTACAGATACCTTCCAATATGAGTACACTGTCTGTTAGGCCCGCCATTATTTTAAGGTGGCTATATGCAAGAGACCTTTGCCGTCGTAAAATCGATGGTCAGTTAATTTTAAAGAAAAATAATAAAGATAAATTTAAACCTTGCTATCGACTACAGGATATATTCGAAAATTGCCGAAAAACACCAAATACATTAAAACACTCTAAAGAAGGAATGTTGTTAAGTCACTATTTATTTACTATCGATAACCGAGACTATACTAATAACAACAATACACTGCCTGATTCCCTTATACATAGTTATGCAGCTTCAAGGAACTTATACTTTGCACTGTCTTCGATCAGGATTATTTCTCGGCGTAATATGGATCTTATTTTCCCTAGGTTAAGCCAAATTTATTTCACACAATGGAAGATATTAGCTAATTTAATTTCTGTTTTACTTATCGATAAAAAAGATAGTTCGAACTATTTGCCTACTGGGATTAACTCTGTGAGAGATGCCTCCTTTTTTGTGCAACGCACGCTGCTCGCTGTAGACAAAGCACACGCAGAGTATGAAGGTATTCCGCCTACCCATTTAGACTACGAATATATTTATCTACGGTTGTGTGAATCCTTAGATAGTGCTGCAAGCCTTGTTGACAATACAAGCAGGGCACGTATGGGTATATTTCAAAATAAATACTATTGTCATGATGACTATACTGATCCAGGATTTCGTATGGACTATACGCTAGCCTATATCTTTACACCTCATGCAGTATCATTACGTCAATATGTTGAAGATGCACACAAAGCGCTGGAAGATATTTTCGATAGAACATAATTTTTCCAACCTACAGTAGGTTCGATTATGGTCTATTTTTCTATTTGTCTCATTATGATAATTATACTTTATAGTCATCTAACGACTCTATGAATATTTTGGTTTGTTGGAAAATCATTTCAATTTCTTGTAAGCGTTTTTCTTTTTGGAAAGGCCTTATTGGGTCATTATAGGACAGGTGTGTTCCACCTTTTACCATATAGACGTTTACTTGCCCCGCATAGTGCCTGGCAATCTCACGTGCATAAGGCCCTTTATTCGGATCAAATTCTTTTTCACCGTAAAACAACAATAAAGGTATTGATAAGGATTGCAGTTGTTGCGGAGGGAAATATGCACGCCCCTTGCGATAATTAAGCTCTCCCGTTGAATAAGTCACTATTGCCCTAGGTTTCACATAAGGATTATTTAAAGCATTGATAATAGAATACCCACCCATTGAGTGTCCGGCAAAAATCACTTTTGACCTATTAACAGGTAACTTATCAATAACCAGTTTAATGAACTGTTTAAATTCTAAGGGACGGTAATTATACTCTTTCTCGGAGAATGGATGATTTTTCATATACCGAAACACTTTCCATTTTTTATCACCCCTAGCAGGTGGTATTCGCTCGAACGCTACCGGATCATTATGCTCTACCGCCACCACTAAT
>CAZPAE010000338.1:0-4129 GCA_964584455.1 uncultured Thioalkalispiraceae bacterium | reverse complement strand
AAGAGTATCAGTACACTGATTCTCAACGGTGTGGAATGTGAACCTTATATCACTTGTGATGCCATGCTCATGCAAGAACAAGCGCGTGAGATTATCGATGGCATGATGATTATGCGCCATGCCTTACAAGCCAAGCAGTGCATCATTGCTATTGAAGATAATAAACCCGCTTCGATTAACGCCATGCAAGCGGCATTAAGCGAGCAAGAAAAAACCATTATCGACATTGCCATCGTTCCTACTCGCTATCCAGCCGGAAGTGAAAAGCAGCTGATCAAAACTGTTACTGGTGTTGAGCTAGCCGCTAACCAATTACCCGTACATCACGGTATAGTTTGTCATAATGTGGGTACCGCCGTTGCCGTAGGCCAAGCTATCTTAACCGGTAAACCACTTATCTCTCGTGTTGTTACCGTCACAGGCCATGCTATTCAACAACCCATGAACCTCATAGCCCGCATTGGTACACCGATGCAGGACTTACTCGAAGCAGCACAGTGTGATAACACAGCACGTGTTCGCTTAATCATGGGCGGCCCGATGATGGGTTTTGCGGTTGAGGATGATCAATCCCCGATTACCAAAACAACTAACTGTTTGTTGGTTCCCGTTGCCAATGACATTCCAGTAGAACAACCGGCTATGCCTTGTATCCGTTGCGGGGATTGTGCACGCGCCTGTCCAGCGCAACTGCTACCCCAGCAACTCTATTGGTATGCTCATGCAAAGGATTTTGAAAAAACTCAACAATATAATTTATTTGATTGTATTGAGTGTGGCTGTTGCTCGGCCGTCTGCCCAAGCCATATTCCTTTAGTGCAGTATTATCGGTTTGCTAAAACCGAAATCTGGGCCCAAGAGCGTGATAAACAAAAATCCGATATCGCACGTGAACGCCATGAGTTCCGCCAATATCGCCTGGAACGTAAAAAGCAGGAAGATGAAGAACGCCGACGTAAAAAACAAGAATTACTCAATCGTTCCAAAAAAGATAAAAACAAAGATAAGGACGACAAACAAGATGCTATCTCGGCCGCCATGGCGCGCGTCAATGCCAAAAAAGCACAACAAACCGCACAACCTAAAAACACTGATAACTTAACCGAACAACAACAAAAGCAAATTGACGAAGCCGATCAACGTCGCCAACAGCAAGCGACTAAGAAGGAAGCAAACCCTTGAGTTCGATACAAAGTTCACCCCATACGGTTCTTAACAATAGCGTCACGCGCATGATGCTATGGGTGGTCATGGCAATGATCCCCGCATTCGCTGCACACTTTTGGTTTTTCGGTTGGGGCATTGTCATCAATAGTGTACTTTGCCTCACCACGGCCTTATCTTGCGAAGCAATCATACTACGTTTACGCAAGCGTCCACTGTTACCGTTTCTAAGTGATGGTAGTGCTATTGTTACTGCACTACTGATTGCCGCCGCATTACCGCCTATCTTGCCCTGGTGGTTACCGGTACTGGCCACCGCGTTTGCCATTATTATTGCGAAGCATCTTTATGGTGGTCTTGGTTATAACCCATTTAATCCAGCTATGGTGGGTTATGCCATGTTATTGATTGCTTTCCCACGGCAAATGACCGCTTGGTTACCTGCTATCGGGAATCAGAGCCAAACCCTCAGCTTGGCTGAAAACTTACGCTTTAATTTATTCGGTGAGCTACCTAGTAATATAAATAATTACGATGTGTTAACTCAGGCAACACCACTGGATGTACTCGAAGTGCAAATCAAACTGGGTAAAACCGTGGCGGAAATTGAAACCGGCTTTATTCAGTTTAGTGATTACTTTGGTATCGGATGGGATTGGATCAGTTTACTGTTTCTTGCCGGTGGGCTACTGCTCATCTACAAACGCATTATTACCTGGCATATCCCCGTGGCCGTGCTGGCCACTATCGGTGTGTTATCGGGTATTGCTTATTTATATGATAACCAAGTTAACCCTAGTCCACTGTTCCACTTATTAGGTGGCGCGAGCATGATTGGTGCATTCTTTATTGCCACTGATCCAGTTACCGCAAGCACCACACCACGCGGGCGTATTATTTATGGTATTGGTATTGGCACCATCACCTATGTTATTCGCAAATGGGGTGGTTACCCTGATGGTATTGCCTTTGGTGTTTTGTTAATGAATATGGTTGTACCCACTATCGATTACTATACACAACCCCGCGTATTTGGCCATAAAAGGCAGCACGACGAATGACCTCGCTTTCAAAAAATATGTTGTTGGCCAGCACTATGCTTGGCCTATTCGCTATTGTCACTACCACCATGGTAGCGCTGGTACACGATACTACCGAACAACAAATCCAAGACAACAAGCGCGAATACACCTTAAAACAGTTACATGAGCTGATCCCACCGCAGCAACATGACAATGATTTAAATGAAGACAAAATCCAGGTAAGCGACCCACTGCTCGCCCCCAAACAACAAACGGTCACCATTTATCGGGCCAGACAACAAAATCAACCGGTTGCCGCTATTATTCAGTGTATTGCGCCAGACGGTTACAGTGGTAAGATTGTATTACTGGTTGCCATTAAAATGGATGGCCAGGTTGCCGGTGTACGCGTTACCAACCATAAAGAAACCCCGGGATTAGGCGACGCTATCGAACGCAATAAATCGGATTGGATTACCCTGTTTGATGGAAAGTCTCAGCAACAGCCTAAACAGGAAAACTGGCGAGTACGTAAAGACGGTGGTGAGTTTGATCAAATTACCAGTGCCACAATTACCTCGCGTGCAGTGGTCAACGCGGTGTATAAAGCCTTAACGTATTTCGAAACCAACAAAGCAACCTTATTTAATTAACATGAGCCAATACTCTGACATTATCAGCAACGGTCTTTGGAAAAATAACCCAGCAACGGTTCAACTGTTAGGTCTGTGCCCACTGCTCGCGGTAACTAACACCACGACCAATGCGCTAGGCTTGGGATTAGCCACTATCTTGGTGCTGGTCATTTCGAATACTGCCGTTTCGCTGATTCGCAATCACGTTAATCAAGATATACGCATTCCTGTGTTTGTGTTAATTATCGCTGCCGCAGTAACCATTACCCAGCTGATTATGGAAGCCTGGTTTTACGATTTATATTTAATCATTGGTCTGTTTATTCTGCTTATCACTACGAACTGTGCAATTATTGCGCGTGCCGAAGCCTTTGCCTCTAAAAATAATGTATTTGATTCAATACTCGATGGCTTGTTTATGGGGCTCGGCTTTACCGCAGTCTTATTATTATTAGGTGCCATGCGCGAAATTATTGGTTTTGGCACTTTGTTTCAGCAGATCGATTTGTTATTTGGCGAACAAGCCAAATCATTGACGATTACCCTATTCGAAAATTACGATGGTTTCTTACTGGCTATCTTGCCTCCGGGTGCGTTTATCGGCTTAGGCCTGATCATTGCCGGTAAAAATGTCATTGAACAACGGCAAAAACAGCGCGCCACTCTTAGTCTGCAACAAACTGCAACATAATTGTCATTTACTCTGTTCACCAAGCGACCTAGAATAAACAAAAAATCATAAAAGGGGTGGGGAATGAACAGTGCAAAAGATCACGCTTGTTAAGCTTACATTTGCTTTTGTCGCTATAGCAGCCATTGTTAACATGCTTTTTATTGTTGCGCACTATCCGGTACGCGACTTTAGTCAAGAAATGTTTTATGGCCTCTATCACGATTACCCAGCACAATGCCAGTATGCTATCGCTGGTATAGTTGTATTACTTGGGTTGTTGATCTGGTCGCTTATCGATAAAACTCCCCATACTATCCATTCGCGGTTTGCCCAATTAGACTCTAACACGCTCGACGGTAATACATTTTTATGCCAACAATTTTATAAAACAGCGCTTGCTTACCGTATCGCTTGTGGCAGTAAAAACTACCAGTCCCACTTCGTTAAACATTATGACTTTTTTTATGAGTTTCATAACTATGCGTTAGAATGGATTGATACGTTTGTCAGCCAATTAACCGACAAGCGTATTCCAAGAGATTTTATTCTTTCCTCCATTTGCTCTGGACAAATAGGGCAGATTTTCACGCATACGCACTATGGCAGTGGCTTACCTTACGATAATGTAAAAACGA
>CAZPAE010000337.1:0-4154 GCA_964584455.1 uncultured Thioalkalispiraceae bacterium | reverse complement strand
CACCTAAGGTAGGCGATTCCCAGTTATCTTCCACAAACCGAATATCATGCACCAATGGATCGATACCCAATGCCTTGAGTGAATCCAAGTACAGCGCCTGTATATTTAGCGGCGAAGGTTTGATAACTACTTGAAATTGATAGTAATGTTGTAGACGGTTTGGGTTTTCACCGTAGCGCCCATCGGTGGGACGTCGGCAAGGCTGTACATACGCCGCACTCCAAGGCTCTGGGCCTATGGCACGCAAAAAAGTGGCGGGATGGAATGTCCCTGCCCCCATTTCCATATCGTAAGGTTGCTGAATCACGCAGCCTTGGTCAGCCCAATATTTTTGCAGGGTAAGGATAAGATCCTGAAACGTGTGGTGAACTTGAGTCAATTTGCACCTAAATGAAAAGGTTATGCTAAAAACGGGCGATTATACCGTGCAAATCCTGCAATGTAAGCGTTTGTTTATAAACTGCCAACATTCAAGTATCTGTCTGGCACGGACGATGCTATACATTAAGGATGGCGATCGTTTGCGGCTAGGAGGCAGTGATGACGCAATTGAAAGTCCAAAACCATGTTACCGCGCAGTGGCACGATTTGGTCAAGGAGGCGGAGGCCTTTAACGGCATCATATTGGATGAAGAACTAGAGAGTTACTTAGTTTTTCTATTGATGCGTTATACCGAACAACCTGACTTGGCCAGTAAGGTCATGGCCCTAGAATACCTACATGGTTCGCAAACCAATGGCAGTGAGCGACAGGAAAAGATGCGGGATGTGGGTGACCAGTGTCTTTTGTTTTCGGGTTTGTTTCCTAAGCGAGCAGAACGTCGCCGCGTGAAGATCAGTTATTACGTTGCGCTAGGGCAAACCGCTTATCAAAATGTATCCGATCTCACCCAATCAGCCATGGCAGCGATGTTTAATAATCTTGCCAACTCGTTTGTTCAGTTAATGGATACTTTGCAGGTGATGCGTAACTTACATCAACCCCAAGTACAACTCGATGCCATTACAGCAATGGAGCTATGGCAAGAAACCGATAGCCAACAAGCAAGACGTATTGTTGAACAAGTCACACAAGCGGTACCCAGTAAACAGCAATCTAAATACAAGCATTGAATGCGTTACATACTATATAAATGGACTGCGATGAGTGACACAGTAATTGTTATGTAGATTTCATAACAATGGTTTATACTTTTCGCTAACTCTTACAACATCATTATTATTCAACATGGCGCATCGATTTTTCTTTATCGCTACCCTTATTAGTTGTTTTTCATTGATCGCTTGGGCTGATGAATCAACACAAGATGACACAACGCCATTAGTACAAGATGTGATTAAGATCGAACAAGATCGCCTTATTTATAAAGGTAAATCGGTCCCTATTCCTTTTACGCGCAAAAAATTAGTCGCTGTTTTTGGTGAGCCAAATCGGGAAATTTATAATACCGCAGGTACGGTAGCCATTTGGGATGAAATTGGTTTAACGTGTTTTGGTTGTGCAAAAAAAGCCGAGGTACCAGAAGAATTTCAATATATGACCGAAGCAGAAAGAAAAAAGAATAAACCACTTGAATACGTGAATGCGATTACCTTGTTTGTGCGTAAATATAATCCTTATCCTGATCAAGAATTAAAATATCAGCACGAACCCCGTTTACCCTTTCCTGGCACGATAGAATTAGACGGTGTTGAGTTTGATGGCACGGTAAACTTCGATGATTTTATAGAGCATCGCCAAGGTCGGCAAACCGTATTATTACCTGAAAATAGTTTTAGCTTTTATATTCGCTGTAAGCCAGAGCCACACGAAATTACCTTATACACAGTTCGTGATAAATACGATGATGGCTTTATGAGTGTTTATAGTGTTGGGATTCGAAATATTGGCCATTATTATCGTCATTTCAATTGTCTTGAAGTGTTTGAGCCACAAGCACAAACGGTAGATGAAGAAACCTATGATGAACCAGCGCCGAATCCTTCTTTAATGGATTAGCTTGCTATTCATACGAAATTTTGTATAATTGGTTATTCAGTAAGCAACCTACCCTTATATTTCCATGAAAACAGCGAATTTGCGTGTTCGCGCTGATTTAATGCAGCGTATTCGAGATTACATTACTCAACAAAACCTCACCCAAGCACAAGCCGCACAACAGTTTGGGGTACCGCAACCGCGCATTAGTGAAATCGTACAAGGTAAGGTTGAATTATTTACCATTGATAAATTGATCAACCTGCTGGCTCAGGTTGGGCAAGATATTGAACTACAAACAAAATAAATTTGAGAAAGCGTAATGAGTACACAACGTAAGGCAGTGGCATTAATTTCCGGTGGGCTGGATTCCATGTTGGCAGCCAAAGCAGTTATGGAGCAAGGCATTCATGTTGAAGGGATTAATTTCTTCACGGGTTTTTGTGTCGAAGGCCACACCCATGCGATTCGTCAGAAAGATAAAAACAAACCGAAACGCAATAATGCGTTATGGGTAGCAGAACAACTCGGTATTAAGCTGCATATTATTGATGTGATTGAGCCCTATAAAGATGTCTTACTCAATCCTAAACACGGTTATGGTGCCAATTTAAATCCTTGCTTAGACTGTAAATGTTTTATGGTGGGCCAGGCTTTAAACTGGATGCAACAAAATGGCTTTGACTTTATTGTCACGGGTGAAGTGGTTGGACAACGCCCTAAATCACAGCGTCGTGAAACCATGCCGGTCGTGCAAGAAGAATCCGGTGCCGGTGATTTATTAGTGCGGCCGTTATGTGCCAAGAAGTTGCCACCGACTTTGCCGGAGCGCGAAGGTTGGTTAGATAGAGAAAAACTATTTGAATTTAGTGGTCGATCACGCAAACCGCAAATGGCCTTAGCCAAAGAATATGACTTTAAAGACTATGCTACCCCGGCTGGTGGCTGTTGTTTTCTCACTGATGAAAACTATTCACGCAAGTTAGTGGATATGTGGCAAGCACGTTCTGATCGCGACTATGAACTAGATGACATTATGTTATTAAAAGTGGGCCGGCATATTCGGCCACGGCCACACTTTAAATTAATTGTTGGCCGTGAAGAAGGTGAAAATAAATTTTTAGAAGGCTATCGAAAGCAATTTACCCATTTACGTTGCACTAGCCATACTGGCCCGTTGGTGTTAATTGATGGTGTGCTCAGTGACGAAGATTTACAATTAGCTGCTAGTATTACGGCCCGCTTTGGGCACGGTAAGCAAGCAGCAGAAGTAACCATCGAAGCCAACTTTACTGATGGTGAAGTAAAAGAATTAATGGTTACACCCTTAGCGCCCGATCAATTATTACAGGAGTGGTACATTTGAGTCGGCACCAATTAGATGCAAAACGATTATTATGTCCCATGCCAGTGATCAGGACGCAAGATAAAGTATCACAGCTAAGTTCTGGGGACATTCTTGAAGTAGTTTGTACTGATCCCGGTGTGCTCAGTGATATTCCCGCATGGTGTCGCATTAACGGACATAAAGTCATTGATACCATACAAGACCAAGATGAAATTACGATTTTCATTGAGGTAGGTGATGGGACATAGTCACTCCCATCAACATGGTGTTGCCCATATCGATCCACGTGATTTACGCTATCGCCAAATTCGTAAAGTCACTTTAGTTGGTTCATTTGTTGATTTAAGTTTAAGTATTATAAAAATCTTAGGCGGTTTAGCTGCTTCCTCACAAGCGCTCATTGCTGATGGTATCCATTCTCTATCCGACTTATTTACCGACATCATTGTATTAGTCGCCGCAAAACATTCACAACACACGGCTGATGCAGAACATCCCTATGGTCATGGTCGGATTGAAACATTAGCCACCGTTGTGTTGGGGGTGAGTTTAATGGGCGTGGCGATTGGTATCGCGATCGATGCGGTTGATCGTTTGTTTCATATAGAGCGCTTATTACAACCTACTTTGTTAGCTTTATGGATTGGTGTGATATCCATTGTTGCCAAAGAAGCCATTTATCATTACTCGATGACCGTGGCGAAAAAATTTCATTCACAAATGTTAAAAGCCAATGCTTGGCATAGTCGCAGTGATGCTATTTCTTCAGTGATCGTGGTGATCGGTGTTATTGGTAGCCAAGCCGGCTTAAATTACTTAGATGCCATT
>CAZPAE010000336.1:0-4156 GCA_964584455.1 uncultured Thioalkalispiraceae bacterium | reverse complement strand
AGTTTGTGATCGTACACAGACATGATCTGTTTTAATTCGTGTAACACTTGATCCTGTTCTTGAGGACTCAGCTGCAACAACGGCTCTGGCAAGTGGCCTGCTTCAATCTGCTTAATATATTGCGTCACCGCTTCGCAACCTTCATTACAAAGAGCTTCAACAATGACTTGCAGCTTCTCAACGAGCATGTCTGGTTTATGTTGTGGCATCACAGTGACAATCTCCCCAATGGCGTCAGTGTATCAAGCTAAACTAAGGGATGAAATCAATATCGTAAGTTTTTCGTGGTCTTTTAGGGTGATTTGGACTGTTCTCTTTATTTATGTGTCATGACGCTTGACAGTCTTATAAAAATTCAATAATTTCAGTATTAACTGAAATTATTGAATAAACTATGGAACTCACACCAATAATGCAAAAGTACATACTCCACTGGGGCGAAATGGGTACCCGCTGGGGTGTAAACCGTACCGTGGCACAAATTCATGCTTTATTGTATCTCTCGCCAAAGCCAATGCACGCAGAGGAAATCGCAGAAACGCTCAGCGTCGCTCGCTCTAATGTCAGCACTAGCTTAAAAGAGTTACAAAGTTGGGGATTGATCAAAGCACTACATGTTATGGGCGATCGGCGTGATCACTTTGAGTCACTCAGTGACTTATGGGAAATGTTTAGTGTGATTATCGAAGAACGCAAACGACGAGAAATCGATCCGACCCTAAGCATGCTACGCGCATGCACACTTGAAGACGAAGAAGATCAAACCAAGCCTGAAATAAAACAACGAATGCATGATATGTTGGCATTCATGGAAACAATCTCAACTTGGTATGAACAAATGCGCCATGTGCCCCGCAACCAACTCATCACCTTATTTAAACTTGGCTCGAAAGTAACAAGCTTTATGGGCAAAAAAGACTAAGTACATCAACTTAAGGTTGAATAAAACCACCCACCGCCTGTATTGGTCGTGGATCATCTGGCAAACTTAACCAGGCAACTAGTGATAGTTTATCGGTTTCATATTTAGACCAAGCAGGCACTTGCATTTGCCATTGTAAGTTTTGACTAGTCATCACTTGGTGATGTAGTACAACAAACTCATGCCGCGAATGTCGGCCCGTATTCTCACCGGCTTTTATATCCGTCGCTAGATCCATACCGAGTACGGCAACATATAATTGATAGGCTTGCTCTGGCTTAGTTGGTGAAAATTGTGCGGTTAAGTCCTGCTTAGTTAGTTTTACTACCAATGAACCAACTGTCGTGCTGTTGCTATCTAATTTTGCTGAAAATAAACCGCGGCGCCATGGTTTACCATTCACAAAAAAAGCCGGTGTGTAAATAGCACGCTGTCGATTGACCTTGGCATAGTTTCTTTGACGCAAGGTATGCTCTGGTGCAGCAAATCGATCTTTCCAGCCCAGGTAATCCCAATAATCCACATGAAACGCGATAGGAATATAGCGCTTCCATAATTGGGGATGGTTTTTATAATCATTTAAATACTTCTCTGCCGGCGGACAACTATGGCAACCCTGTGAAGTATAGAGCTCAATCATGATGCTTTGCTCAGCCTGGCTTGAAAACGTTTGAGCTATGGCACTGCCGTTTACACCCCATAAAATGGGCAAGCATATAAAAAGATATCGCTGCTTCGCGGCGTTACGAATTGAACTTAAGTTAGCACTGCTCCCAAGGTAACCCTTCAAACCGCCAACCACCCAGCGTACTACGGTGATGATCATCATCTAATTCACCTTCAAAACCATCTAATATGTTATAAACCTCAGTAAACCCAGCCTCAACTAAGTGCTCACCTGCCTCTTGCGAACGTTTACCGCTGCGACAAATCAACATAACCGGTACGCTTTGATGACTAGCAGAAGCCAAACCACCCAAAATCAATTGCCGCACCTCGCGAACAAAATGAGGGTTTACTTCCCAATCTGGCTCATCGATCCATGGAATATGAATGGCGCCTTTCGGATGGCCAATAAACAAGTATTCCATGTGTGAGCGAACATCAATAAACAAGCACTTAGGGTTATGTTGTAACAGGTCCCATGCTTCCTTTGGTGATATAGACTGAAGTTTTGACATTAAGTTTATTTGTTTTTAAGTGAATATATAGTCAGTGTAGTACAGTCTCTACTAACAAGGATAGTACTTGGACTGCTAATTGAATTGTCTATTGCTCAACGAGCACCACGTCCACGTTAGGACACATCAATCGTAATAAATAAGTATGCGGCGCTGACAAACCAAAAGGCTGATACGCCTCATCCTAAATTTGAGCTAAATGGCGAACCAAGATATAGCTATTAAAATACAAGCACTTTGTATTTTTATTTGCGCTTATCTTGGTAATGTTGGATTTGGGGATTGTGCTGCATGGCTATGCGCCCATCATGCACAGCCCCACTTTCAATGGCTATAACCGGGCAATGAAGCGTACCTTTTATTTTAGCGGTAGCATGGACCTCGATCTTTTCTCGGGCAAATACATCACCTTCAATATACCCGGCAATGACAACAACATCAGCGGTAAGTCGTCCCAACCAGCGACCGGTCTCAGCAATCACAACAGCGCCTTCGACATCGCTCTCACCTTGTACTTGCCCACGCACCACAATATTTTCGCCACCCTGGAAGGTGCCAGTGAATGTTGTGTTTTCACCAACAGAAGAAGTGAAGCGAATAATATGATCGAGTGTTCGTCTTAAACTATGCTTTTTTAGTGTGGCTGGCATGTACTTTCCAATACTTGTACTCATCTTATTAAGACACCCTGGTATTCCCGTTATATCGGCAAAGGGAGAACCAGGGTTAATAATATTTTGTACGACAGATTAGTTGAATAAACTATGCTAAGCCTTTCATTTTATACTTTTTTCTACTCAAACGAGGCTTGTTCTGCTTCTTGATATGCACGCTGAGCATTACGTCCGGCCAATAAATCAAAATTAGCAAGCTTGGAAAAAGCCGATTGGTCAAATTGCTTAATCGCATCTTGCATATCAACCCCTTCATCGACCATTTTTGTCATGTGGGCATAGAGCTTCTCTAAATAGACCAAGGTTGATTGATGGAAATCCGATAGAGGCCCAGGCTCACCATGACCGGGAATAAATGTTACGCCACCAAACTGTTCTAGGTATTGGTACATATCAATCCATTGTTTTACATTTCCCCCATCAATAACAGCAAGTAAGCGGCCGCTATACAACACATCGCTAGCATAGACGATATTATCAACGGGGATATGCACAACGATCGGTGCAGGTGTATGGGCCGCTTTATGTATATGTAGATCCAATATCACACCACCGCCTAAATCAATTTGGGTATTTTTCGCTAATACACGACTCGGCGGCTGCGGCAATACAATATCTTCCGGCTTAAATTTCATAACCATTTCTAACGCCATGGCATAGTTATTCGCATTGGTTTCCATGCGTGCTGCCTCACCAGCAGAGGTAATCGTTTGTGCACCTAGCGAACGGAATACATCATTACCTAAAAACCGATGGGGTTGCGAGTTGGTATTAATGACATATTTAATCGGTAACGGAGTGATTGCATTAATGTGTGCCACCATCTCCTTTGCCATCGCAGGGTAGTAACCAGAATCTAATACCGCAACAGCTTTGGTCCCCACCACAAAAGCTAAATTCATCCGATACCCTTTGTTTTCAACACTGGGGCCACCATAAGGGCCAATCCAAGCATAAACATGTTTAGAAACTTGTTGTGGTGGGGTCAGAATATCTGCCCAAAGATACGGTATCGCAGTAAAATAAAGCACAAGCGTAAATAAAAAGTGGCGCATCAAATGTCTCCCAGTGGCATTGATAAATTGCAGATTGCAATTATGCATAAGCATATTACATACCCACTTAGTGTCGATGTGGTTTTAAATGCTTATTTTGTTTATAGTCTGCCAACTTATAACAAATTGAATGCCAATAGTAAAAATCTGCTTATCGTTTAGTGCGTCAAATACTCAACGCCATATACCCAATTGCAAAAAAGAAAATGAAAGACAAACTTAACCTTGAAACCGGTCAGATCAGCTGGCCTGAGTTAGCGCGCCATTTCGCACGTGGTGTCGTCATCATTGTGGATAAAAATTTAGATCTACTGGATGTTGCCG
>CAZPAE010000335.1:0-4187 GCA_964584455.1 uncultured Thioalkalispiraceae bacterium | reverse complement strand
CAAGCTATCTTGGCAGAGAAACAGCGCCAAGCCGAAGCCGCAGCTCGACAAGCAGCCGAAGAAGCGGAACGTCGTGCTGCTGAAGCCGCCCAACACGCCGCTGAAGAAGCCGAGCGTCGTACCAAAGAACAAGCTATCCTGGCGGAGAAACAACGTAAAGCCGAAGCGATTGCACAGCAAAAAGCACGCGAACAACAACGCTTAGCCGAAGAAAAAGCCCATAAAGCCAAACAAATGGCAAAACAATTAAAACAACGCATGCAACAACCTGAAGAGATGGACGATCGCTATAAGATCGATGAAACCTCCGGCCTCAAGCTTGCCAAAGCCAAGTTGCATGTGATTAAAGACAAAACTGTATTAGAAGGCGAAGAAGATATCTTTATCTTTAAAGCACCTTCTGAACGCCCACCCAGCAAAGAAGAAGCCGAGCGATTACTGCGCGAAGCTGAAACGCAACTCAGTGAAAAGTCACGCCGTGAGTTACCTTCTTTCGATCTAGATTATGCCGATGATGAAACAGAAGAGCCAATTCCACAATTAGATCAAGATTCTGACTTTAGTGACTCGATTTTATTAGAGCTCGATAACATCACCGCTAGCTCAAAACCCACTTTACCGGATGATGATGACTTTACCCTATCAAACGACACAGTCGCTTATGATAAACCCAAAGGTAATCGTGGTTCGTTATTTGCGTTAACTGCCAGTATCGTGGTCATGGTGGCGGTGAGTGTGATTGCTATTACGCAACAAACCTATGTAGAGGCTGATCGCATTGCCGGTAATAGCCAAGATGAAGCCGCACCACAGCGTGGTCTAGCCACTATTCGTACTCGCACAGCCGGAGATGAAAAAGCCATTGCTGAAGACCGGGTAAAAAATGAAGCCGAACAAGAGTTTCATGAAATGTTATCGAAGTGGCGCAAACAAAAAGAAACCAGCGCCAGTGATACACAATAAATTAATGGCTTAATCTAATTTAAGAATCGCTGCACCGGATTCTACTTCACCGGTGGCGATATACTGAAATACGACCGCTTTTAACGGACAACCTTCATTATCCGTGACTAATGCAGTCCAACGTCCTGTCTTATCTTTTGGCAACTCACCTTTAGAATAAACCCGCCAACGTGGCCCTTTCACCACAAACGACTTTTGGTGTACTACTTGACCTTCGTATTCCCAGCGGTGATGGACGGTTTGTCCTTGCAAGTGACGCAAGTCGCTGAAAAAAAATAACTCAGAAATATTATTCTCTAGTACTAAAACGCGATCGGTAGGTTCACGGTTCGCCACCTTGGTGGTAAACAAGGCACGCGCCACTTTTTCTGATTGAGGTAAACAACGGGGTTCTTCTGCTTGCAGGGTCAAGCTAGTCGCTAACAAAGCCAGCAATGTGCTTAAACCTAGTTTGAGTTTATTGTGAGAGAACATCCAATCAAAAACCTCAGTAACCTTGCTTTATTAAAGCACTTATTGGCCACATTTTAAACCACCTTAATCAGGCTTGCTGGGCCTTTAATTTCGCTTGTATGTAGTCTTTATGCCGTAAATGCAGTAAATCCGCCACTTTACGAATGAGGTGTTCTTCATACTTATCCTGGATACGATCAGCAAACGCAACTCGCCACATGGCTTGTACTAAATCTACTTTTTGCTGCTCGTTAAATGCCTCATTAATCACACGGGTCATTTGATGTAACGAAACCCACTCTTCATGTTGCTGCTGTGCTTCTTTTAACAATAATTCACATTCTGATGCGGGTATGGACAAAATATCCGGCAGCAGCTGGATAATTTTTTCGACTTCGCCAGACGAGATATCATGATCTGCCATCATCACTTCCACTAACAATGCCGCTGCCGCTAAATTAATTTGTGCAGAACTCAATTCAGGTGCTGCAACCTCACCCACCGTATCAAGGTATTTTTTAATCGCCGAAAACACCGTATTAGCTCCCTACAACATCCAGTAAGCAATGGCATATGCCAACAAACCCATCAAACCTATGACAGCAAAAATAAAGCGAGGTTTATCGCCACGACGATATAAAGTGGATTCATGAGTATGTGTGGCCGGTTGGGCTTGTTGGGTAATGGTTTGCCAGGTATTTTCTAGCTCTGTAGGCACTGAGTCGGTATTAGGTAAGGCCGTCATTAACTTCAATTCGGGATAAGCAATCACATTACTGGGCTTACCTTTCGGAAACTGTCCACCTTTGGCAAACAACACCATGCCTGAAATGACTGTTTTTGGAAAAATACTTTTCAGCCCTTGTACATCACTTTCCAATTGATGCAAAGGATTAGGAAACTTATAGCTATGATGACGGATGACTTGAGTCCACTGCTCGATATGCTCTGCGGCAAAAATGGCACCGCGAAACGGTTTCACCATGACCACAATCAGCCCTTCTGGTGTCAGCACTAATTGCTCAATATAAATAGGCTCACCCACATTATCGGATAAGTAAATATTTTTGATCACCGCTTGGCCTAATCGTTTAATTAAATACTGCAAACGAAAATGATTCATGAGCCGAAGACCTGGCCGCCATGCGAACAACACCAGTAGAAAAAACAGAATCGCTAAGCTCACTGCCACCCAAACAGGCTGCTCAAACATTAATGTGGTATTGGTTAAATTCATCGATACGATTATCAAAAATACTCAATTAATAGAACAACATCACAAGCACAACATTCCATGTCGATTAGGACATATTACTTTGCGCTATCACCAAACAGGCGTGCTAAAATGGCTTTTATGGAGCCAACATCTGTTGATGAAAAAATCGAATCTGCTCAGGCTATTGTGAATGCCTACGGTGCCGTATTGGCAAAATTGAAACATGTTAACACAGCCCTACCTGCTTCCTTACTCCCTTTCGATAAAGAACAGATTAAATCTGCTATTCAGACCTTACTTTGGGAACTGGACGAAATGGATAGCCACATTCGTCGTGGTCTGGTTGAAGCTTATGTCTATCTCGAACAGTTTATACCCGATAGACGAGTTGAAATCCTAGCGCGTGGGCAAGCCGCCATTCAATCTGCCGATCCTAAACATGAAGACTGGCAATATGCAGATGAAGCCAACAACATTGTCATGCAGATCAAAGTCAACATGGAAAACGCCATGCAAGACATGCGGTTTTACCTAAAATCCGATTGAGTAATGCAACTCACTACTTACGCTTGTTATGTTTCTTAACTTGCGTAATCAAGTTAGACACCGCACTAAAATCAACCGCATAAATCCGTACCGGATCACGCTTGCCCTTCACTTTGATCTTTTGAGTTTGGCCTTGCCAAACCTTCGGTGGAAAATGTCGATAAGCGGTTTCACTCATAACAATTTCCTTACCTAATACTTTGGTGGCACTTTCTAACCGAAACGCCACATTGACCGCATCACCTAAGGCAGAATTATCTACCCCAATCCCCACCGATGCAGCACCGGTATTAATGCCTACTCCAATGCGTAATTCTTCGGTTAACTCGGGGAAATTTTCATTTAACTCAATGGTAACCTTGCTAATCCCTTCAGCCGCATTTAATGCGCTAATCACCGTCGCCACTTCGTCATCGTCGGCTTCCCAACGGGCAAACACACAATCACCAATGAATTTATCCACAATCCCATCGTACTGCAAAATAATATCGCTCACCTTATTAAACCAGGTATTCATTAAGCGCGTTAAAGTACGGATGGAGATTTGTTCTGACATGGAGGTAAAACCTCGAATGTCAGCCACTAAAATAGTAATACGTTTAATATCTGGCGTGTCATGAACGATGGTTTCTTCCAAGGCCACCGAGTCTTGGCTTTCTTCTGCTGTTACTTCTTGCTCAAACAGAAAATCGATATTACCAATCGTAATTTTATCGCCATGCTTAAGCAGCTTGGGCATGGTAACACGCTGCTGATTCACGTAGCTGCCATTGGAGCTACCGCCATCAATAAGATAATAATCACCACTACCAATGCGGCGAATCATGGCGTGATTACGCGACACCAACAAGTCCGCGAGCACGATATCACTGCTTTTATCGCGTCCGACCGTCAGTACCGATTTACACGGAATGGTCTTATTAAAGTCTTCAACTACGTAACTTAATGACGCCGACAACGGTACACCTATATATTATTAATATGATGAATTACATTCGCTAGTCAGGAG
>CAZPAE010000334.1:0-4191 GCA_964584455.1 uncultured Thioalkalispiraceae bacterium | reverse complement strand
GTGTTCATCTGCGATGAGTGTGTTGAGCTTTGCAACGATATCATTCGTGAAGAAGTACAAGAACAAGCTTCTTCTGTTGGCGGTAAAAAGTTACCAACTCCTCGTGAAATCGATGGCATTCTTGATGAGTATGTCATCGGGCAACAGCGTGCTAAGAAAGTATTATCTGTTGCTGTATACAATCATTATAAGCGTCTTGAAACCGGGCAGCGTAAGGATGATGTTGAGTTAGCCAAGAGTAATATCTTACTTATCGGTCCTACCGGTAGTGGTAAAACATTACTCGCCGAAACCTTAGCTCGCTTACTGAATGTACCTTTTACGATTGCCGATGCCACGACCTTAACCGAAGCCGGTTATGTGGGTGAAGACGTTGAAAATATTATCCAAAAATTACTACAGAAATGTGATTACGATGTAGAAAAAGCCCAAACGGGTATCGTCTACATTGATGAGATCGATAAGATTTCACGTAAGTCTGATAATCCTTCTATCACCCGCGATGTGTCTGGTGAAGGGGTGCAGCAGGCTTTATTGAAACTGATTGAAGGGACTATTGCCTCCGTTCCACCACAAGGCGGGCGTAAACACCCTCAACAGGAATTCCTACAAGTAGATACATCTAATATCTTGTTCATTTGTGGTGGTGCTTTTGCTGGTTTAGATAAGATCATCCGAAATCGTTCTGAAAAAGGCGGCATTGGTTTTGGTGCCGAAGTAAAGAGTAAGGACGATGAGAAAAGTATCAGTGATATTCTGCATACTGTCGAACCCGAAGATCTCATTAAGTATGGTTTGATCCCTGAGTTCGTTGGTCGATTGCCGGTTGTTGCAACCTTAAGTGAGTTGGATGAGGACGCCTTAGTCCAAATTCTTACTGAACCTAAGAATGCATTGACCAAGCAGTATCAGAAACTGTTTGAGATGGAAGGTTGTGAACTTGAGTTTCGTGAAGATGCTTTACGCGCTGTTTCTCGTAAGGCGATGGAGCGTAAAACAGGGGCACGTGGTTTGCGTTCCATCTTAGAACATATCTTGCTAGATACGATGTACGATCTACCTTCGATCGAAAATTTAGAGAAAGTTGTCATTGACGAATCGGTGATCGATTCAGATGGCAACCCCATATTAATTTATGAGGGCTCGGATCAGCTTGCTGCGTCGGATGATCGGTAATCCGATTCGTTTAATTCCTCAAAAGGCGTAGGTGTAAGCAAGATCGCACCTGCAACGATTGAAATTTCGTAAGTGAGGCCCCATACCTAACACTTACGTAATCGCAGCTAGAGAGCCCTTTATGTCAAATGTCATTGATGAGCAATTAATTACCATTCCGGTCTTACCATTACGTGATGTGGTGGTGTACCCCCATATGGTCATTCCCTTGTTTGTTGGACGCGATAAGTCTATCCAGGCACTAGAATCTGCCATGGAAAAAGATAAGCAAATTTTGCTTGTCGCGCAAAAGAGTGCTGCTGAGGATGATCCCAACCCTGAAGATGTTTATGACATCGGTACGGTTTCTACGATTTTACAATTACTCAAATTACCTGATGGCACGGTTAAAGTCTTAGTTGAGGGCGTGAAACGTGCGCGTATCGTTCACTTTGTTGCTAATGAAGATTACTTCAATGCACAGATCGTTAGCTTAGAAGAAAAAGAATATGACGAGCGAGAGTCAGAAGTATTGGTTCGTTCGTTAGTTACCCAGTTTGATCAATACGTCAAACTTAATAAAAAAGTTCCCCCAGAAATTCTTACTTCTTTATCTAGTATCGATAATCCTAGCCGTTTGGTGGATACCATTGCGGCGCATATGTCGTTAAAGATTGATGAGAAGCAAAAGATCCTTGAAATAGAAGATCTTCGCGAACGTTTCGAACATATGATGGCGATGATGGAATCGGAAATCGACTTATTACAAGTTGAAAAACGGATCCGTGGTCGTGTTAAGCGTCAAATGGAGAAAAGCCAGCGCGAATATTATTTGAATGAACAAATGAAGGCGATTCAAAAAGAATTGGGTGAAATGGATGATGTGCCCAATGAGATTGAAGAGCTTGAAAACAAGATCGAAAAGGCCGGCATGTCCAAAGAGGCAAAAAGCAAGGCCAATAGCGAGCTGCAAAAATTAAAAATGATGTCACCGATGTCAGCCGAAGCCACGGTAGTGCGTAACTATCTTGATTGGGTTGTTGGTGTTCCATGGAAAAAACGTACCAAGGTACGTCATGACTTAGCGGCAGCCGAAGAAGTATTAGAAGCCGATCACTATGGCTTAGAGAAAGTAAAAGAGCGTATTCTTGAATACTTAGCCGTGCAAACCCGCATGAAGAAAATGAAAGGGCCTATTCTGTGTTTAGTAGGACCTCCTGGTGTGGGTAAAACCTCATTAGGTCAATCCATTGCGCGTGCGACTAATCGTAAGTTTGTTCGTATGGCATTAGGTGGGGTGCGTGATGAGGCTGAGATTCGGGGTCATCGCCGTACCTATATTGGCTCTATGCCCGGTAAGATTATTCAGAACTTATCCAAAGTGGGTACACGTAATCCGCTTTTCTTGTTAGACGAAATTGACAAGATGGCAATGGATTTTCGTGGTGATCCGGCTTCTGCACTATTAGAAGTGCTCGATCCAGAACAAAACCACACCTTCAACGATCACTATATGGAAGTGGACTATGACTTATCCGAAGTGATGTTTGTGGCCACATCTAACTCCATGAACATTCCTGCACCATTGTTGGATCGGATGGAAGTCATCAACCTTTCTGGTTATACCGAAGACGAAAAAATTAATATTGCACAACGCTATTTAGTGGCGAAGCAAAAGAAAAATAATGGTTTAAAAGACGAAGAGATTGAGATCACGCAAGAAGCGGTGCGCGATATTATTCGTTATTACACACGCGAAGCGGGTGTGCGTAACTTAGACCGTGAAATTGCTAAAATCTGCCGCAAGGTAGTGAAAGAGGTCTTGTTAAAGCCTGAAGATCATCCTACCACTGTGGTGGATGCGGAAGATTTAGAAAAATATCTTGGCGTGCAGCGTTTCCGATTTGGTTTAGCGGAAGAAAAAGATCAAGTCGGTCAAGTCACTGGTCTTGCATGGACCGGCGTTGGCGGCGATATGCTAACAATTGAAACGGCGATTATGCCTGGTAAAGGTAAGCATAATGTCACGGGTCAACTGGGCGACGTGATGAAAGAATCTATTCAAGCGGCGTTAACCGTGGTACGTAGTCGTTCTCGGGTACTGGGTATTAACCCCGAAGTATTTGAAAAGAACGATATTCATGTTCACGTACCTGAAGGTGCCATACCCAAAGACGGTCCGAGTGCCGGTATTGGTATGTGTACTGGGTTAGTTTCAGTGTTAACTGATATTCCGGTGCGTGCCGATGTGGCGATGACCGGTGAGATTACACTACGCGGTGAAGTATTGCCCATTGGTGGTTTGAAAGAAAAATTATTAGCGGCACGACGCGGCGGAATTAAGACCGTTTTAATTCCAGAAGAAAACCGTCGTGACTTAAGCGACATGCCGGACAATGTGAAAGAAGATTTAGAGATTAAACCCGTACAATGGATCGATGAAGTGCTTGAGGTTGCATTATTACACATGCCAGAAGCACTACCTGAAGATGTGGCATCGGATAAGGTTAAAGATAGTAAAGAAAAGCAGACTGACCAAAATTCGATACGAACCCACTAGTCAAGCGAGTTTTTTTAATCAAACCTAACAGACTTGCTTGACCTCAATTTTACCGATTGGTATAAGTTCGAACCACAAGCCCATAATCACGCCGCTCAACATTTGGGCGGCGTCTTTTTTAATAATTACCACTACTAGCTAAGGGGAATACTACGTGAATAAAGCTGAACTGATTGATGCGGTTGCAGAGGGTGCTGACATTTCTAAAGCTGCCGCGACACGAGCTGTTGATACCATGCTTGACCAAATTACAAACACACTGAAAAATGGTGATCAAGTGACTCTCGTGGGTTTTGGTACTTTCGCCGTTAAGCCACGTGCGGCACGTACTGGCCGTAATCCACGCACTGGCGAGACAATTAACATCCCCGCATCAAATAATCCTAGTTTCAAGGCTGGCAAAGCGCTTAAGGATGCCGTAAACTAGCGCGCCTTTGTAGCAGGGTGCTTAGCTCAGCTGGGAGAGCATCGCCCTT
>CAZPAE010000333.1:0-4196 GCA_964584455.1 uncultured Thioalkalispiraceae bacterium | reverse complement strand
TCTTACCGCAAAGAAGAACGTTTAGAAGGCTATCACGTCACTTATCGTTATCGCGGTGAAGAATTTACAACACGTATGAATAACCATCCCGGTAAATTCGTTCGTCTAAAAGTTCGGGTCTCTCCTGTTGTCGAGTAAATAAAGCAACAGGCCTTTAAGGAGGCCATTGCTCAGGCCTCCTTATTTTTTTCCTGCCTCAGGACACCCCAGCGTATTACAGCAAAAAGCAGTATTGCCCAAACAACAGCACTTAATAGTGAGCGGGCCATTGCCACAATGCCATAAAACAGCGATCTATCGGCACTGGCAGTTTCAACCATCCAATGAATCAACCACTGATTGAGCACGGTAAAAAGGATATTGGCAATAAGAAAATAGCCAAAGCAAACCATTAGTGCTGTGCATAATGGTGGATTATGTTCACGATAAATGATCGCTAACAGAAAACCTAATAGCCAAACCAAATACAATGGAAGAAGTGATAAGTGCGGTATCACAGCATTAAACAAACCACCTAGGTCGCTAAGCATGATAGCTGGCTCCTTTCAATATAGGCGTAAGAGATCAAGCCATCATAAAGGGCCATAGCACATGAAACAAGCCGTAGTCAGGCTATTACATAAATGTACCAGTAGCGATGATTATGATGATTCGATAATCGTATGGATACCTTTGAGTAACTGAAGTGTTTCACCGCCTGTATCCATATCAACCGCATGAGGCAGCTCTTTTAAGCTTAAGGCTTGTGCCCCCTCCGGTGACAACGAAGGGGGTTGGGCCGCGCCAGGCTGTTGCAAGGGTGCGGGGGGTGTATTTCGATTATTCGATACCATAAGATCGAATTGTCGAACAGCTGGCTTTCCTTCAATAAAAACATTATTGGAAGCCGTAACAAACTCGGCTTTCTGCTTAATTGTACCTGATTTTACACCGCCACAGGAACCCGGTTCATCACCGGTACTTTTCGAAAAAATAGAGTCTTTGTGGCAGGCAGGGTTACCATTAATAAACACACTACTGGCCGTTTTTGCAGAATCCACTGATACCGCAACATTAGTATAGTTACGTGGCCGGCATTTTCGCGGTGTTTTGCAAACATCTGATGTGGTTAACACGCCACCTGAACCGGCGTGCACAGCAGTACGACCATTAATTACGACATTACCCATTTTAATACTCCTTTATTTTATACTATGCAGCATCACCCACTGCTTGCAGCTGCGTTTTATCCACACGGGCATATTTTACATATACCACACCGCGAAATAAGCTATCACCACCTTCAACCACTAAATTACGCTTTGCCTTAGGGAATTCAAACTCAAATCGTGCTACCGCAAGAATAATCCCAAGCACTAAGCCCGCCGCACCGATATCCCCTAAGGATAAGTTTATATCCAGTTTTTCTGGTATCGATGGCATCGGTGGATCAATCTCATCCACTTCCCCAAGTTGTAATGCCATACGCTCTTGTTCATTGGCTTCATATGGCCATAATGTGGTTTCTGCTTGGTGCCACTCTAAAGCACCGTTATGCTCGGTACCTAAGGCTAAAATTAAACTACTAACCTTCTCTTTACTGACACCTACTTGATTTAATACATGATTAATCGCACGACTAATCCCACTGAGTCGCTTTTGATCGGCTAAATGCACATGTGGTTCTTCTTCAGTAGCTAAGCCCTTTAGCCAGGCATAAGGGACTTCATCTAAACCGCGCACCTTTTTGATTTGCTCTAGCACAATAAAGCCGGCTGCCTCACCAGGCACCACACCATCACTACTTTTTATAGTTTGGATACGCTGCTGCTCGCCTAGCTCCATACAGGTTACGGCATCAATTAAGGAATCTACGGCACCAAAAATCACTTTATCCCAATGCCGTTCAACTAAACCTTGCGCTGCAAATGTAAGGTGTTCAGTGACACAACTGGTATTAGGTTTGATGCGAATCTCGATATCACCTAAGGCGGCTAAATGATCGCTTAATATAGTATGCCAGTGTGCTAAATCGATATCTTGACCGCGCTCGGTTGTATCAGCCGGTACCACGATATAAAGCAAAACAGCATGATTATCGGCCTGATTCAGCTGTGCATCATTGAGTGCATTGTCTAATGCCGGTAACAAACACGCCAACATATGTTGCCCAGGTGTTTGTTGTAAATAGCCATCCATGGTGCAGGTCATCACTTGTTCTGATCCTTCACCATTTAATGCAGGTGCTTCAAACACCGGATGTGGTTGACTAAAACCCATACGGGTCCCTACCGCCCCAAATAATGCAATCGGTTGATCACCACACACACTGGTTAACCCCATACCAGTGATACCAATATTATCTAATACGAGGCTACGTGATATATCTTGTTGTTGTTCCATTTATCACTGCTCCTTTTATTATTAATATGATAACCCTCTGCTTGGTTATCACCCAAAATTAAGATGCCATCCTTGGCACGTCCCTGCTCTCCTTGTCGTAGGGGAGCTCTTCTTTATCCAAATCCTTGAGCACTACCCAACCATGTCGTCTATCGGTTAATCGCCATGGAATACCCACTCGGAAAATCATTGACATTGTTTTTTCATCCGTATTGATCACCACCGTATCACACACCGGTGTTAGCTCTTCAGTACGGTTATTAATAATGGTATAAAGCTGTGGATGTAACGTTGGTAACGTTAACTTCACTGCATCTTGATGATTCACACCAGGCACCAAAGCGCGTAAGTAGATCACTTCACCACCTTGAAAGGTTTGCTTAAAGCGCTGATCCTGTGGGGCAACATTGTGTACGCAAGGCGCGGCTGATTCACTATAAGGACACCCTCCTTGTTCCATCGGCTCATCCACGGGATCGCCTATTTCACTCAAACGCGGCTCCCAAAATATGGGTAAGGGCGCAAAGCCGGCAGGAATCGTTTTTTGGGTGGGACCTGTTAAAAAGTTAGGGCCTATTTCGATACGTGGTAACAGCTCACTACTTAATTGACGTGAGTGTGGGTTATAACCCATCCCCGCTAAATTTGCCGCATAACCATCATCTTGTTCCGTTTCGGCACCGCCATAAGCATATTCATACTGCAAAGGAATCCGCTCTACATAGCCAGGCTCATCAAGGATATAATTAACCAGCGTTTTCTTCCAACGCCGCTCACCAAAAACACGTAAGACTTTTTTCCATTTATGCCCATCGGTGAATTTAATCCCCATACCCACTTCCATGGCGGTTAAATTTTCCCGTTCCGGGCAAGCAGTGCCATATAAATAGATTTCACTTCCTTGCTTAAATGGCATAGTCTCGAGTGCTTGTTTTAAACTGCTAGTTGTTGGCTTAGCGTAATGCTCGTCAGCTTGTACTAACTCAGGTGGCTCTAGCATGGGAATCAAATGGCCTTGCTCATCAAAATGAAAGCTGGCTTTGAATACCGTGGTTTGTTGATGTTGACGCGCCGCATCCCAATCGGAATAAAGGCCGGCCACCCAATCTGACTGATTCACCAGCTCAAGCATGGCGTAACACCGGGTTGCTGGTTTGGTCTGTATCAGCGGCTTGAATAAACTGATTAATTTTCCGTAAGCGCTGATCGTGCCAAGTGTAATGACCTAACTGAATAGGTTGCTGACGCACCAAGGCAAATAAATCAAACAGGTCATTGCTAATTAAGCCAGTATACTGTTGCAACATATCGCTGACAGTATAGATAGTTAAGTTGCGCCCCTGTAACCAACGCATATCTTGATGCTTTTCTTGTTTTGACCACCATTGCTTTGCCAGCTGTACATCGGGTACAAAACCAATCTCATCCTCCACCTGTGCATGATCCGGTTGTTCGCCCACCACAGATAAACGCGGTTTCTTTGGTAATATCTGGCCACTGACCCACCACCAAGCATCATCGGCATACATGGCCGTACGTGGGTGACTCAAGCCATCTAAAATATCGCTCACGGCATGACTATGACCATGTAAGGCTAAGAAATGAAACCCTAGCTCTGGCACCGGCTCGATTAAATCTTTTAACAAAGGATAATATTCTTGATCACCGGTTAATGCGGCTAAGCGCAAAAAGTCTAACCGCTGAATAGCATTACTTTCCTGATCAATGGCTTTGCGCAACGCTTCACGTGCTTTGCTCTGTTGACGCACTAACCCCGCCCAAATGGCTGCAACCAGGCAGTGGTGGTTATGTAG
>CAZPAE010000332.1:0-4212 GCA_964584455.1 uncultured Thioalkalispiraceae bacterium | reverse complement strand
CCCTTTTGCAACACAGTACCAACCACCCCAGCTAGTACTTGTGTCTACACAATCCCCCATACCGATTGAGTTAAAGTTATTACCTATTTCTAAATCAAGATGTAATCGACTTGGCTTATATCGATCCCTATTAATTTCACTTTCACTCGGTAAACTTGTATCTGCTTCAATCAGTGAATTTAAATGCTTGAAGGTTTCTTTTGCCCTAAAAGCATTAATTGAAACACCCTCCCGATAAAAAGGCACACTCACTGCCTGTTTATTTTTGGCATTTAGCGTATCATCCAGTAAACGTTTATCCGTTGGCACATCTCTCCAGTTATACATGAGTGCACGTACTGCACCACGGTCCGCATAAAAATCATTATTATTGGGCGCCCCCCAATTGTGCCAAAACAACGAGTAACCTACGCCATCAATAAGCGATTTACCTAGAACATTTAAATTCTCTTCCACATATTTAATCCAATTAAAAGAAGCTTGTGCAATGTGTTGTGGCTCATGGCCCCCGACACTTTCATATCCTGGTGGTGTTTGGCGATACGCTGCAGGAAAGTCAACGGCATATCTCACCATTGGGTAAACAAACTCCCTAGCCCAAACAGGATCGCGCCAAGTTAACACACTACGCTCGCCATCCTCCAATGGGGTGTTAGAAAGCGGCATTGTCCATAAAAAATACCGTGGGTCACTATCCCATGAAATCTGTACTGGCGCTCTGCTGGGAACAGATGCATCCATTGCACTTTGAATAGCTGACAGATACACAGGATCAAGCACCTGTTTCCAAATAGCCACATGATGTATCGCACCATTAAAATTGGTTGCCGCATTAGCTTGCGCTTGTTCCCCCGATTGACCAATCAATGCTACCGAACCCGCTGTATTGTTGATCCATTGATTGCTGTTCACTGAGTGAGTTGTATCATTAACCGATAAGCTTAGTACCTTAGGTGATGCTGGAGTTACACCTGGTGTATAAGATAAAAATACTTGATACCAGTTTCGATCGTTAGTGCTAAAAGGCAGTGTTATGCTTGGACCATTGGTATAACCCTGTGCTGTTCTGATAACACTAAAGGTGACTTGATCAAAGTCAACATCCACTTGCACCTCTACTTTTGATAGCGCATGGCCGATGTAAAATATTGACTCGTTACCTCTCGTGTTATCAACATCCGCATCCGGTGAAATAAGCATATGAAGTGTCCACTCCTTCTTGGCATTCATAGCAATTTCATTGAAGATATTATCTGTAGCACCTTTTATCTTTAAGTGCCGGGTAACACCGGATAAATCACCTTGGGTTTCACCTAGCCATACAGCCGTACTCGCATCAACAGCGGTGCTATGTTCAAACAACATAGGGAAGTAATCGGCTTGGTACTCTAATTCGAGTGTGTCACCCGATGCACCGCCTTTTTCCCAACCTTCTAGATAAACTGCTGTATCGCCTAATGCAGTGTGAGTCATAAAACTATTTTCTAACGGCCAATAATAATCCGGTGAAGAGGATAAGATTGTTCCTTTGATATCAGCCTGTACAGAAAAAGTGGTAAATAATAATAGGCAAAATGAAACTGTAATTTTAATCTGATGCGTAAAAAACATAGCGCCCCCTGCTATATAAGACAGTATGATTAAGCTAGTTATAAAGTAGCTACCCAGTGATACTTATTTAGTATTTTATGTACTGCGCGACATAACAGAAAGTCGGCGAAACAGCCTACAAGCTATCGCTTACATCATGATGGGGTTAGCACTCGTTTATTACGATACAAAGAAACGACTCAGGATAAAGTTATACGATGACACTTTATTGGATTGGAGTGTGTAAATATTAATAAACAGCTAATATATGGGTATTTACTATTTTTAATTTGCTGACTGTCCTGTCAGTTTAATGGGTACTAAACTTATTAACCTTTCCAGCTTGGATTAGAAATATTCAGATTTTATCGTTTTTTTCCAATAAATAAAGATCAATATCGAAATCAGCCTCACAATTAGATCATTTATCAATAACTTTTTTATCAAGATGGAGATTTGTTTGGAAAGGGTAACGAACTAAAATATCAGTTTAGGGAAACCAGTTCAGTTACACAATTTAATTTACAAGCTCTAAAAAATCCCAATCTTATTGAGCTGATTCTTCCACACCATTTCTATACGTAACTTTTTTTTCTACATCCCCTTCTTTTGTATACCAAACCCATTCTCCATGTTTTTTATCATTCAAATAATAACCATCAACTCTAAGCACACCATTGTCCCAACCTTGCCAGTGCCCATTACGCGTTTTGCATGTTCTAGATAATCCGTTTTTCCCCCATCCAGAAATTTCTGCTTGAGCATTTGGCGGACACTTAAAATCTACCTCACTCATATTCTTATAAATTTCTTCACGATTTGTATCACATGATACCAAAAGTATCAGCATAGATAGTATCGTTATGGTTTTCATTTGATTCCACTATAGATGTTCGATCGCATTTTATTCTCCCTATATATGGGTAACATAACCTATGGCTGCTAAAACATGTTTTGCTTGGATAATTATTTTCTTGGGTGCCTACTATTTTTTTAGCTTTCTATGCGATGACAAAAAGTGCTAAAGCTATATATGGTTGTCTATAACAAAATTCTTCGTAAAATAAATGAAATTGATTTTCACAGACCTCACTTGCCAGGCTTGCGGAGGAAAAATCCACATCAGATTTCATAAAGACAGTAAAAAAGAATCATGCCAGCTACAAAATATAGATAAGTTTTCAAAAGCATCCCTTTTAATGGCAATTAAATCAATATATCTCCTCTGATATACAGTTTTAAACTGATGTTTTTGTATCTATTACTTTCTGCTTCACTGATGATAATTGGGTGAAAGTTATAATCTTTATGTGTTTAAATCTTTCAGCAATTCAATTGCGTTCATATTCTCCTCGTCACTTGCCCTTTTTAACCACACTACTGCTTGTGGCTTATCTATATGTGTGCCCTCACCATGTAGTAAACACCAACCTACTTTAAACATCGCTTCATCATGCCCAAGTTCTGCTGCTTTAAAAAAAAGCTCATAAGCTTTTTCTTTATTAATTTCTACTCCCTGTCCAGATGAATACATAACACCCAGATTATGTAATGCGTGTGGTTCATTGAGAGCAGCTGCTTTGCTATAGTAGTATATTGCCTTTTCAATATATTCCTCACCACTTAACTCTTCTAAGTAATAAATCCCGAGTGAAGTATACGCTTCTGCCTGCCCAAGAGTGGCAGCTTGCTCATAATATTGTAAGGCTTTATCAATAGACTTCTCAGTTCCTTCTCCATAATAATATGCATCAGCTAGTAACCAAGTAAGGTATGGACTATTCAGTTCTGGACCTGATAAGTAACATGAAAATGCTAATTCTGGAGCAGTATTTATATACGAATTTGCCAACTCAAGAATACCATCAACATCCCCTTTTCTTTTATATTCTTTTAATTTTATATCTAATGACTCTTCCATTTTGGCATCCATAGGTTATCTTTTCTTGTTGGGATTTTGCTTCCATCCATCTTTCTGACGCTTTTTATCTTTTGCACGTCCTGGTCTAGGTTTCGTATGTTTATCCCAATTACTTGGTCGTTTATTTGTTTTGTGTCCACTTGACTCGCTACCTTCATCTTCGCGATTCATTCCTCCGGTACACACTTCCTTTATATCTTCTATTACTTCTAAACAAGCATTAGGAAAAGTTATGCAAAAAGAACCTGCCGTAATAATAGTTGGTACTAATATACTACCAGCACCTCCAATCCCCGCGGGAACAGCCTGAACAAGTCGCCCATCAGGATCAATATAATTGATAGGGTTGCTATACGTATATGAAAAGGTATTGAGGCCGCCACCTAACCCAATGGGGTCGCTGGTGATATATCTTCCTGTCCTCGGGTCATAGTATCTGTAGTAGTTATAGTGCAGCCCGGTTTCGTTGTCGAAGTACTGACCCGCAAAGCGTGGATGAAATGTGAAAAGGGTCCCATTGTTATCGGGATCTTCATTGGCCGCGTTATGACCGAAGGGGTCGGTGTTATCCCATTGCCAAATGAGGGTTTGGCTGCTGTCGGTGATGGCCCGTGGGGTGCCCAAGTGGTCGGTGTGAATCGCATACACCTGTTGAGTGGTGGCGGTGTCATCGATGACGGCCACAGGACGATTCGCCAGGG
>CAZPAE010000331.1:0-4225 GCA_964584455.1 uncultured Thioalkalispiraceae bacterium | reverse complement strand
TTACCATCAGAGGAAGGTAGGTTACCTGATACAACTACAGAGCCGGCAGGAATCCGGCCATAAGTAATTTCGTCAGTGCTACGATTATAAATGCGTGTACTCTGGCCAATGTAAACACCCATTGAAATGACCGAGCCTTCTTCAACGATCACGCCTTCAACCACTTCTGAGCGGGCACCAATGAAGCAGTTATCTTCAATAATTGTGGGTGCAGCCTGTAATGGTTCTAATACACCACCAATACCGACACCACCGGATAGATGTACGTTTTTACCGATTTGTGCACAGGAACCGACGGTTGCCCACGTGTCTACCATCGTGCCGCTATCCACATAGGCGCCGATATTGACATAAGACGGCATCATTACCACGCTCGGTGCAAGGTAGGCACCTTTACGTACTGTTGCTGGAGGAACAACCCGGACACCGTCTGCACGAAAGTCCCGTGAATTATATTCAGCATATTTGGGCTGAACTTTATCAAAGTAATTAGTAAAACCGCCTTTCATGAAAGCGTTATCTTGAATCCGAAATGAGAGCAATACCGCTTTTTTCAGCCATTCATTAACAACCCAAGTACCATTTTGTTTTTCTGCGACACGTAGTTCGCCTTTGTCGAGGAGGGAAATGGCTTCATCAACCGCCTCTTTGACCATGGTATCCACTCGCATTGGGGTGATTTCTGCTCGGTTTTCAAAGGCCTGTTCAATGACATTTTTGATATCGTCACTCATGATGTGCTCCAACTTGCGCTAAATTCGAAAGATAAATAGGTAAAAGGGGTATTTTAGCTTGTTATTTGTGTTGCTTGTTAACTATTTTGCATAAATGTGCGTATTCGCTCGGCCGCTTGCTGGCATTGAGCCACATCGGCCACCAGGGCGAGGCGTACATGGTTAGTACCTGGGTTCGTGCCATGGGCCTCACGGGACAGATATTTGCCAGGTAGTACTGTGATATGTTGTTGGGCGAAAAGCTGTTGCGCAAATTGCTCATCGTCAATAGGGGTTTCGGGCCACAGGTAAAACCCTGCTTCGGGTTGTGTTAAAGGCAGATGTGGACCGACGATATCGATGAATTGATTAAATTTTTGACGATAGTAATCACGATTTTGTTTAACATGGGTTTCGTCAGACCAGGCGGCAATACTTGCTTGTTGGTAGGGCAGCGAGATAGCACAACCGTGATAAGTACGGTAACGATAAAATTGTGTAATCACCTCAGCGTCACCAGCAACAAATCCAGAACGTAAACCCGGCAAGTTAGATCGCTTAGACAAGCTATGAAATACTAAACAATTTTTGAACGTTGTATTACCTATTTCTGCCGCTGCCTGTAACAAGCCAATCGGTGGCTGTGTTTCATCAAAATATAATTCGGAATAACACTCATCAGACACAATCAAAAAATGATAGCGTTCTGATAATGCCATTAATTCAGCAAGCATGGTTTTGGGTATAACACGACCAGTAGGGTTACCTGGACTACAAATATAAACCAGCTGACAGCGTTGCCATATTTTTTCTGGGACATCAGAAAAGTCAGGTAAAAAGTCGGTGTTTGCCGTGGTGTTTAAGTAATAAGGTTGGGCACCCGATAACAAGGCAGCACCTTCGTAGATTTGATAGAACGGGTTAGGCATCATGATGACAGGCTGTTCACGACGATCGATTATACACTGTGCAATGGCAAACAAGGCTTCACGTGTCCCGCTTACTGGGAGAACATGTTGCTCTGGATCGATACTATTTGCTGGTAGCGAGAAGCGTTTTTGTAACCAGTTGGCGATAGTTTCGCGCAAACTGGTCAATCCACGCGTTGTTGGGTATTGGCCAACTGCGCTCAAATGTGTCGTGATGGTTTCTAATACAAAATCCGGTGGTGCATGTTTAGGTTCGCCTATACTCAATGGGATAGGCGATAATGATGTTGGTGCCGTGACAGCAGCTTTTAGTGCTGCCAGTTTTTCGAAAGGGTAGGCGTGTAAACGTGCTATATCTGGATTCATGTTATGGGCAATCAGTTGTAGCGTGTTATGCTTAATAGAATAAATAAAGGCGTAGTATAATGGATCGTAAGGCGCAACTCACCATCGTGTTACCTGTTTTGGGCTTGTTATTTGCGGCCACACTTTGGGGTGTATTCTGGTTCCCATTGCGCTGGTTATCTTCTTTTGGCATCTCGGGTGTATTGGCCACATTTATCATTTATTGTGGCACCTTAGTGTTTATTCTTCCCAGCTTATTCACACGCTACCGTGATTGGTTTGCTCAGCCAGGATTGCTGATAGGCTTAGTCTTGAGCGGTGGTTGGACCAATACGGCGTTTATTTTAGCTTTGGTAGAAGGTGAAGTGGTGCGCGTCATTCTTCTTTTCTATCTATCGCCGATTTGGGCAACCATTTTAGCCAGACTTATCTTAAAAGAACGTATTACGCGTTACGCGTACGTGAATCTGATGATTGCCTGTGTAGGTGCTTTGATTATGCTGTGGACCCCGGAACTGGGCTATCCTTGGCCATCTTCCAGTGCAGATTGGCTTGCATTATCATCTGGGTTAGCGTTTGCCTTTTCTAATTTATTAACCCATATGGCAGTGAAATGTAGTTATCGCACTAAAACATCCGCCATTTGGTTAGGTGGGGTGCTCATTGCCGGTGTTGCTTTGTTATTTCAGCAACAGCCTTTTGCAAATGTAGATAGCATGGGCATTTTATATGGTGCGTTAATTGGTATCTTTATGATGAGTGCCATGACCTATGCAGTTGTCTTTGGTATAACCCATATGCCAGTGCATCGTTCTGCGGTTATTTTATTGTTTGAGATCGTTGCTGCGGCAGTGTCGGCTTATTTGTTGACCGATGAACGTATGTCTGTTTATGAATGGGTGGGTGGTGGCGTTGTGATCCTGTCAGCCTATTTAGCAGCCCGGCAGCAATCAAGTATCGAGAATGAGAATAAGCAACATGTCACTAGTCATTAAGTCTATTCATCATGCCAGTTTTATTGTGCAAGACTTAGATGAATCACTGGCGTTTTATTGTGATCTACTTGGATTAACTATCGATACATCACGGCCTGAAATGCGTTTTTCCGGTGCGTGGTTACAGGTTGGCGAACAACAACAAATTCATTTGTTGGTACTGCCTAACCCTGATTCCACTACTGATCGGCCAGAACATGGTGGGCGAGATCGGCATGTTGCCTTAGTTGTTAATTCAGTGCAGCAACTAGCAGATAAGTTAACACAGGCAAAACGAGACTTTACAATGAGCAAATCAGGAAGGCATGCGCTGTTTGTGCGTGATCCTGATGGTAATACACTGGAGTTTGTTGAAGCTACTTAACAATAGCTTCGTGTATGTCTTGTTCTAATTGCTCGAACTGTGTTGTTTCAATCAGCGGCGAGCCACTTTCATCGGTAATATAGAACACATCTTCTGCACGTTCACCTAAGGTGGTGATTTTCGCGTTCTGCAATTGAATATGATTGGTTAATAAAGCGGTCGCAATTCGTGACAACAAACCAGGACGGTCTCGTGTTGTTACTATCAGCGTAGTAATATTAACTTTTTTGTCGTGCCATAATTGCACATCAGTCTTAACTGGGAATGCTTTGGTTTGGCGCGGAATATGTTCTAGCGGGCTTGGCAGTGCTGAATCGGGGTTGAGTAGGCTTTCCACTAACTTTTGTCTTAACTCGCTAATACGGGTGCCATCATTGACTGCGCCACCATGTTCATCTAATACAATGAATGTGTTCATAGTGTAATTATTTAAGGATAATAAAATACGTGCATCAGCAATGGTTAATCCGAGCTTTTCTAATACAGCAGTAGTGTGGGCAAAATTACGACCATTATCTGGGCTATATATAAACACCTCTGTACCACCACGTTGTTCGCTTTCACGAACCAATATTAAGGGGTGAGGGTTGTTGAGGCCATGTCGAATGATTGCGTGAGTATGCCAAGTGATTTCGTCTGGTGTATAACGTAAGAAATAGTCATCAGTACAAGGCAACCAATGTGTGTGCACCACAGCTTCTTCAATACCCTTATTCATTAATAGAGTGAGTGCTTGTTGCTTATTGTTATCAATATATTCTGGGATTTGAATCGGATCATCCAGCCCGCGTCGTAATACTTGTTTGGTGGCGTTATACAGTTGACGTAGCAATGACCCTTTCCAGGAGTTCCATACCGTCGGTCCTGTTGCACAGATAT
>CAZPAE010000330.1:0-4226 GCA_964584455.1 uncultured Thioalkalispiraceae bacterium | reverse complement strand
ATCATGCTGCTGCTTATACCTGTGGCTGTTATCGTCGCTATTTTGGTGACAATGCTATTTTTATTCGCACCAAGCCTCATCATACTGCACGACTTAGATGTTTTTCAGGCAATAAAAATGAGCTTCATCGGCTGCATTCGTAATATCTTTCCCTTAATTGTCTACGGCATTATCGCGGTTGTGTTATCGGTTATTGCCGCCATTCCTGTCTTCCTGGGCTTCTTAGTTTTAGTGCCCGTAATGGTGGCGGCCATGTACGTTGCTTGGAAAGATATTTACACTAACGCATAAACTATTCTGCACTAAACCCACATGCCTTGTGGCTAGCATCGCAAAAAGGCTTTTTTTGCGACTGGCCACAACGGCATAGTGCGGCCTTATTACGTGTCGTTTTAAAACTGCCATCTTCAGTTTCAATTTGCATGGGACCTTTAGCAATTAACATTGCATTAGCCCGCACGGTAACACGTAAGGGCTCTTCTCCCATAGGCGATTCAGCCTTATCATCACTCGGCATCACATCATCACCAAAACCAGATACTTGCTTATGGGCACCATCGCAAAAAGGCTTATTCGCTGACTTGCCACAGCGACACAAATACACTTCTTTGTCTTTTATGATGGTATCACCATCAACGGTTTCAACTTCAATATCGCCGGTTAAAACCAATGGCCCTTGCGATTTAATTAAAATGCGGTGTGTCATGGCTAACTTAAATCCTGATTGGCTAATACAGAAGCCATCATTTTAAGTGAAAACACACCAAGAGAGAACATGCTGCTACTAAGATAACGCGATAATAGAGTGTACTGAATCTATACAAAAATACCTATTCAGCTGAATAGTTGCTTTTCGTGAAAAAAATACTTCGACATTATTGCCATTCCCATATAAATTTATCCTATGCATACTGATCCACTGTTTTTTACCATATTCCTGATCTTTGCCGGGGCCGCGGTTATTGCAACCTTGGCCTTGTATGCACGTCAATCGCTACTGGTTGTTTATATTGCACTGGGTATGTTATTAGGCCCTTCTGCACTTAATATTATTTCTGATCCTGACATCATCAAAGAGATGTCGCATATTGGTATCATCTTTTTATTGTTTCTACTTGGGATTAATTTAAAACCACAAAAACTGATTCACATGCTGCGCGAATCAACCCTTGTGACCGGCTTTAGCAGTTTATTATTTTTATTAATTGGCCTTGGACTCAGTCTACTATTCGGTTTTAGCTTAATCGAAGCCATTGTGATTGGTGCTGCTATGATGTTTTCAAGTACCATCATCGGGCTCAAGCTATTGCCCACTACTGTACTTCATCATAAGCATACAGGTGAAATCATTATTAGTATTTTATTGTTGCAAGACATTATTGCGATTTTAATTCTAATGCTATTACCTGCTGATTGGTCGCAAGGCTTTCCTATCATGGAAATCATTAAACTTGTCCTATCGCTCATTGCACTCATCTTATTTGCTTGGCTAGCCGCTCGCTATATTTTATTAAAGCTCATTGCCCGCTTTAATCGTATACATGAGTATATCTTTCTAATGGCGATTGGCTGGTGCTTGAGTATGGCGCAACTTGCTACCTACTTTAATCTATCAGCTGAAATTGGTGCCTTTATTGCAGGTATTGCTTTGGCAACCAACCCCATTGCCATGTTTATTAGTGAAAGCTTAAAGCCATTGCGCGACTTCTTCTTAATTATTTTCTTCTTTGCCCTTGGCGCGAGCTTTGATCTGACGATCATCAATCATGTGATCATTCCAGCCTTGGTCTTTACAGTCATTTTCCTGTTGGTCAAACCGTTCGGCTTCAAATGGATGTTGCACTGGTATGGGGAGAAAACGCAACGCTCTTTGGAAGTAGGCGTTCGGCTGGGGCAAATTAGCGAATTTTCTTTATTTATTGCCGTATTAGCTTTAGATATAGGCGTCATTGGCACCAATGCGTCTTACCTCATTCAGGTAAGTACCCTATTAACTTTTATTATTTCTTCTTGGTTTATCGTCATGAATTACCCGTCACCCATTGCCGTATCTGAGAAGTTACGACGCAATTAAAATGTCGCTTATATTAAATTTTGTTAAATCGCGGCATTTTTGGCAAAAAAGGGGACATTTATAGCCAATTTTGGCTTGTTTTCTAAGTAATAAATGATTCTTTCGGAGCAAAAGTAAGCTACACTAGCACTGTTGCTTGATATTACGAATTTTTCAGACGCCCTCCTAATTTGGTCCACGCCTGTTGTTTTCTCGCTCTATCAGCAATTTTTTTTAATTTAGTAATAATGAGGTTTTTTTAATAATGAATACAGGTACTGTTAAATGGTTCAATGAATCAAAAGGTTTTGGCTTTATCACCCCAGCTGATGGCGGCAAAGATGTGTTTGTTCACTTCAGCGCAATCAGTGCTGATGGCTTTCGAACACTAAAAGAAGGTCAAACTGTTACTTTTGGTATTGAAGATGGACCTAAGGGCCCACAAGCAACACAAGTTACGGTACAGGGCTAATAACTTCCGAATTGAGAAGTTGAGTATCTAGAAAAAAGCCCCTCATTATTACTGAGGGGCTTTTTTTGAAAAAGCTATACCGCTAGGCAGAACGTGACATTGCCTTACGTTCATGCTCTTTGAGATATTTCTTGCGAATACGAATCGCTTGTGGAGTTACCTCCACGAGTTCGTCGTCATCGATAAACTCTAAGGCTTGTTCCAAGCTCATGCGAATCGGTGGTGTCAGCATGATGTTTTCGTCAGTACCTGCCGCACGAATGTTGGTAAGCTGTTTGGCTTTTAATGGGTTGACCACTAAGTCGTTACTGCGGGAATGAATACCGATAATCATCCCCTCATACACTTCTTCGCCATGCCCAATGAACAAACGGCCACGCTCTTGTAAATTAAATAAAGCATAAGCTAATGCTTTACCATTCCCATTTGCGATTAATACACCATTAATCCTCTGACCAATCTGTCCTGGCTTGGCTGGCGCATAGCGTTCAAACACGTGGTATAGCAGTCCGGTCCCTTGGGTAGCCGTCATAAACTCAGTACGAAAACCAATTAACCCACGCGCTGGTATGCCATAATCTAGGCGCACCCGCCCCTGGCCATCAGGCTGCATATTCTTGATTTCACCGCCGCGCTCACCTAGTTTTTCCATCACCGCACCTTGATGCTGCTCTTCCACATCAACAGTGAGCTGTTCATAGGGTTCATGGCGAACATCGTCAATTTCTTTGAAAATCACTTCGGGGCGAGAGACACCCAACTCATAGCCTTCACGACGCATGTTTTCAATCAAGATAGAAAGGTGCAATTCACCGCGACCCGAAACCCGGAATTTATCAGGATCATCAGTTTGTTCTACTTTTAGCGCCACATTATGAATCAGTTCTTGATCTAGACGCTCCTGAATCTGACGTGAGGTAATGTATTTACCGTCTTTGCCCGCAAAAGGTGACTTATTCACTTGGAACGTCATACTTACGGTAGGCTCGTCCACGGTCAGCGCAGGTAAGGCTTCAACCTGGTTCGGGTCGCAAAGGGTATCGGAAATATTGAGTTTTTCTACCCCGGTAAACGCAATAATATCCCCCGCCTGGGCAGTAGGAATTTCCTCACGCTGTAGGCCCATCAGGCGCTGGATTTGCTGTACCCGCGCATTCCGCTTTTCGCCTTCAGCGTCAATAATCACGACCTGGGTATTGGTTTTAATCTGGCCCCGGGTAATCCGCCCAATACCAATCACACCTACATAGGTATTGTAATCCAGTGAGCTCACTTGCAACTGTAAAGGCCCCTCGGGGTCAACATCTGGCGCAGGCACATGCTCAACAATGGTCTCGAATAAGGGCGTCATATCGCCATCGCGCACACTCTCATCACTACCGGCATAGCCGGCTAAACCCGAAGCATAAATTACTGGAAAATCTAACTGTTCATCGGTAGCACCTAAGCGATCAAATAGATCAAAGGTTTGATCCAACACCCAGTCAGGTCGGGCACCGTCACGATCAATTTTATTGATGACCACAATTGGGCGTAGCCCCCGTGCTAAGGCTTTCTGGGTCACAAACCGGGTTTGTGGCATGGGGCCCTCAACCGCATCGACCAATAACAATACTGAATCGACCATCGACAAAACCCGCTCGACCTCGCCACCAAAATCCGCGTGGCCTGGAGTATCGACAATATTGATACGATAATCTT
>CAZPAE010000329.1:0-4230 GCA_964584455.1 uncultured Thioalkalispiraceae bacterium | reverse complement strand
AGCAATATTCCCCCCATCATCAATGGCCATATCAATAGCCCCATCAGTATCAAAGATAAAAGATTGAGAGTCGAAGGAACGTGAGTTTATAAAATCCCCATCTGAATTATATTCTCTCAAAGTGAAATAGGCATCTGTGGGGGAAAGGCCAATGTGCAGAAGATAAATATTACCATCCATATCTTTCTTGACCACATGCTTAGTATCAGATGTAAAACTAGCGACGGTAATATCTGTTTGCGCACTCCCATTGCGATCAAAGCTTTGAAAATGAAGTTTACCTAAAAGCGGATCACTTATATTAAACTGGCTCCAACTGACAACGAAATCACCGTTACCCGAGTAATCGATGTCTGTTACAGCTCCTTGGAAATTAGAGTCATTTTCCGTATATAAAGTTTGAGTAGCGCCAAGATGCGAGCCCTGTTGGTCAAAACGGGCTAACTGGATAGCCGTATTTCCCCTTAACTGTCTGTCTTCCCAGATCACAGCAAACTCACCATCTGCTGAGATGTCCACACTAACATTGGGAGCCTGAGATACAGTACCTACTACATCACTAGCAATACGATGTCGTGCTGTCAAAGCATTATTGGCTTGGTCATATTTCTGGACATACAAGCTGTATTGATTGTAATCATTAACCTGTGCGTTTGCTTCTTTCTCAAACCAAACATAGACAGTTTCACCCTGCCCATTGCTAGCCATGTCTACTGCTAACTTTTCTACCGAACTGCCTGCATCAATTTGATCCGTTAACGCCGGTAATGCCCAATCTGGATTTTGATAAGTAAGATCAATCCCAGCATGCACTAAGTCGCTGACATAATGATAATTAATCGTAGAGGTATCCACACTATTGAATCGCACTTCAGTGGTCGCCGCCATGGCATTGTCAAACTGACTCACTGCTGCAATCACATCCCAGATACCTGATGTCGAACCTGGATTAATAGTATCAACGTAGCTTAGTTCTGAAATGATATTGCCGATGGCATCATAGCGATACTCTTTAACCGCACCGATACCGTCAATTTCAAATCGTTTATGGTCCTTACTGTTATAGAAAAAATAAGTAGAACGTGCTTCAGCAGAGTCATAGCCATCGATACGCTCTATGACATTACCATTGCCATCATAGTGATATTTCGTGATCAGGTTCAGACCATCCGGATCAGTTATTTCATGGGTAACACGATTTTTCGCATCGTAAATATACTGTGTCACTTGGCCTAATTGATCTGCCCCGCCTTCCACATGGCCTTTACGTACAAAGGTAACATTACCGGCTTTATCATATTCAAATGTGGTAACCAAATCTAAGCCATTGTAAACAACGGTTTGCCCTTGGGCATCCAGGTTACTCGGATCGACAACGGTGCGAATCAGGCGATTTTGTTTATCGTACAGTGATTGGGTTACTGTGCCATTGGCATCCTGGTTGTATTGCGTATGCCCGACTCGAGAATAATCAAAATTTCGGGTAATAGCTTGGTTTTCGGCATCATCAATTTGTTGCGTAATACGCCCCAATTTATCATAGTGTGTTTCTGTTACCCGGTAACCTAAGCCCGTGGTGGGGTAAGTAGTCAGCGTGGTCACCTCACCGACTGCATTGTATTCATACACCTGGTTTCTTTTTGGTAGGCTAAGTAAGGTTTCACTGGCAACGCGAGTTCCTTTCACCCAGAGCCGTTGATTACTAAGATAGGCGTATTGATCCGAATAATGATCCTTTAACTCCGCAATTTGCGCTGGACTTAACTCACTGACCAGTAAACCTTCGTTACTGGCATTCACAAACCCTAGCGAACGACGTAATTCTATGTACTCATCGGCATCAGAGCTAATCAGCGCATTACCCATCGCATCGGTATATTCAAGCAGGTTACCATGCGCATCATAAGCCCATGTTTCAGTTTGCTGTTCAGCATCGGTTTTTGTAACCAACTGATTTAATCGGTTGTAATCATAGCTAGTTATCTGGTCATTGGCCGTATTGCGGACCACATACAGATCCGGCAGGTCATCGCCAGTTGGTTCAGTCTCTAAAACAACAATATTAGCATTGGGCTCAAGATAACCTTGGACTTGATTGGCATAACGATACTCTTGGGTCACATTACCCATATGATCATATTGATACTGGATGACATAACCTTCCGCATCCACCCGGTATTGCACACGATTTGCGTTATCGTAGTACTCAAACTCAATAAACTGATTATCATCGGTATTGGCTACCAGGTTACCAAACGCATCGTAATTATATAAACGTGCTGTATCACCGCTATATACCTGTTCCAGTGATGTTAGAATTTCATCAGGAGTTGTTTGCTCTGTTATGACTTGATCATATTTATCGGCATATTCCACTTGTTGACGATAAATACCATTCACTTCAGTCCAATCAGCCAGTTCTTCTTCGTCGTCCACCAATAAGCTATATTCGCCACTGATGTTATGTACATAATAGCTATCTAAATAACCATAGGACGTAACATCGCCTTCGCTATCGACGACTAATGAGAGATAACCGTCAGCATTATAATAGTGCGTGGTGCCACTACTATTTTGCACATAATAATCTACTCCCCCTTCACCGGTATAAAAAGCAGTGTAATCCACTAGCTGACCAGCTAACTCGGTCAGAACATCATCCGCACCTGCATAATTTGAAGGGCTCTGTGATAATGTAACTGCATAATAGTATTTCGACGCCAACGCACCATCATTTGTATAGTTCCATACCGAGGCTTGCTGGCTAGCATCGACCGCAACGGCAGGCTGTTGGTTTTCATTGTAGAAGAGAACATCATTGAGACTCAATGACTGAATATCAGCAATCAAGTCATCTAATTCTATAGTGGCATTAATTACATAATCCGTTGGTTGCGCATAATGATATTCAGTGATGAGACTTTGCTGGTTATCATAGACAAAGTGCGTAATCGCCCCCCCCTCATCGATTTGAACAGCAAGATTGCCATCATTATTAAAATATTGATGATGGGCAATACTATCCGCATCCACGTAACGCAAATAATCATGTTCTGTGCGTTGTTCTAATTGATTATTAAAATTCGCTGCGTCTTGCTGTGTTTCAATTGAAGCGATAACTTGATTAATATTAGTATTGAAATCAGAAATAAATGAAATTTTATTCTCATACACATAGTTCGTGCTTGAGCCATAATCAATGTGACTATGAATTGCTCTTTCATCTCCCCAGGAAACCACTCTTCCGTCTTCACGCAACGCGGTAAATGAATTGACTGAGCTGACAATATCAACAATATTGTATAGCTCAGCAGTCACCGCACTACTATCACCTCCTCCATGCATATTACCCCAGGTGATTACACTGCCGTCTTGCATTAATGCAGCTGTCGCACCTTGAGCATAATAGAGTTTATCGACAGCATTAAAATTAAAACCTGAGGGAATAGGCATATTATTTTCATCTTCCCCCCAAACCACATAGGAGCCATCAGCTCTGACGGCAACAAATCCTTGACCTTCATTATATTTATGTAATGCAACAATACCTGTTAACTGTGACTGCACAGCGCTACTGTCACCACCAAATAATGAATACCCCCAGGTAATCACTTCACCATTGTTAGTTAACGCCGCAAACGCACTACTGCCATTAAAAATGACCTGATCTATATTAACTAATGCACTGGGATCAAGCGAAGTAATGTTCTCTCCGTCTAGGAGTGGCCACGTCTCAACAGACTGGTCCTGCTTAACAGCTACAAACACAGAGGTAGATGTTACGTAGAGTTCTGTCACGCCTGTCAGTTGGGCAATTTGTGCTGCATGCGCCTCTGCAACGGGTCCCCATGCACGTACCGTACCGCCACTTTCTAGTACTGCAAAGTTGCCATAAAATGCCTCAGGATTATAGATAATCTGATCTTGTGGGCTAATAGCAGCTTCAACCGAACCGCTATTAGAATACCCCCACCGGATAACCGCACCATCTGCTCGCACGGCAAGGAAATCGGTTTGTGTCGCATAAATTTCCTGAATATCATACAACTCACTTTGAATACTTGAGCTATCGCCACCGTAACGTGCATCACCCCAGACGACTACATCGCCGTTGTCTTTTAAAGCAGCATATGCAAAACGGCTTGAATATAGTTTGTCAACATTAACTAAATCATTAGAAACATCAGTAGACGGTGTTCCATTTACCATCACCACAGGTTGACCGCCATA
>CAZPAE010000328.1:0-4232 GCA_964584455.1 uncultured Thioalkalispiraceae bacterium | reverse complement strand
CTCAACAATTTTCACATTGGCATTGTATTTCTTGCCGATGGCTTGCAAGGGTTCACGCACGGCTGAAGCCACTTCATGGCTTTTTCTATCCCGCTCGGCTTTATCCACTAAGTTCACTTGGATATCCGCCATGCTGGCTTCTTCGCGCAAGTAATATTGTCGTACTAAGCCATTGAAGTTAATGGGCGCCGCTGTACCGACATAACCTTGATAGTTGATGACCTCTGGTACCGTACCCAGATAGTTACCTAACTCATCAATCACCCGTGCCGTGGTTTCTAGGGTCGTACCCTCTGGCATATCCACCACTACTTGAAACTCGGATTTATTATCAAACGGTAACATTTTCATGATCACCACTTTGAACAGCGCTAAGCTTACTGATAAAACAATCAGTCCCATAATCGCCAAAAATAATTGGCGACGTTTGGCTTGGCCTTGTTCACCACGCAACATTGGCCCCACATAGCGTTCGAATAAGCGCTTTAAGCGATCATCTTTTTGTGTTGTCCCGCTATGAATATGTTCTGGTTTGATTAAGATATTAGCCAGCCACGGTGTCATCACGAAGGCCACGATTAATGAGATAAGCATCCCAGTACTGGCGTTAATGGGGATAGGACTCATGTACGGCCCCATTAAGCCCGACACAAACGCCATGGGTAATAACGCGGCAATCACCGTAAAGGTCGCTAATATAGTTGGGCCACCCACTTCATCTACTGCACGGGGAATAGCTTCTAATAAGTTCTTAGCACCCAATTCAATATGACGATGAATATTCTCCACCACCACAATAGCATCATCCACCAAAATACCAATGGAGAAGATCAAGGCAAATAAAGAAACTCGGTTTAAGGTAAAGCCCCACACCCAAGATGCAAACAAGGTAATCGCCAAGGTAATAATCACCGCGGCACCCACAATCATCGCCTCGCGTTTGCCTAAGGCAAATAACACTAATAACACAACAGACGCCGTAGCAAAGGCAAGTTTATAAATGAGCTTCTTGGCTTTGGCATCAGCGGTTTTACCGTAATCGCGTGTGACGGTGACATTGACATTATCGGGAATGAACACGCCCTTGAGTTGATCAACCCGTTCGATAATATCGTTGGCAATGGAAACCGCGTTGGTACCCGGTTGTTTAGCAATGGCGATGGTGACCGCCGGATAAGTTTGATGATTTTTGTCTGCCTGAGCTTCACCACGCCCTTTGGCAAACCAGACATATTGCTCTGGCTGATCCGCACCGTATTTAACTTTGGCCACATCACGTAAGTAGATGGGTTTATTCTCATACACACCAATAATGAGATCCATCACCTCTTCTGGTGTACTTAAGAACTGCCCGGCTTGTACCGCGATTTCCAAATCATTATTGACGATGTTGCCAATGGGAATCGTTGCATTGCTTAATTGTAATGCATTGCGTAAATCAGACAGGCTGAGTTTGTAAGATGCCATGGCCACAGGGTCAAACAACACGTGCACCACATTATCGGGCCCACCAATGGTATAAATGTCTCGCGTACCAGGCACCCGCTTTAACTCGACTTCAATGGCATGGGCAATACGTTGTAGCTCATAACCGGCAATGGCCTCATCTTCTGACCACAAGGTTAAGCTTACGATGGGCACATCATCAATGCCTTTGGGTTGAATAATCGGTTGGGCTACACCTAAGTTAGGCGGTAACCAATCTTGGTTTGAGTAAATGGCATTGTACAAACGCACAATGGCTTGGGTTCTGTCTTCACCCACTTCAAACTGAACCGTTAACACCGATAAGCCGGGATAAGACACCGAGTAAACGTGATCTAAACCTTCTATCTCAGAGAGAATTTGCTCGGCAGGTGTACTCACCAACTCTTCTACTTCTTTTGCTGCCGCTCCGGGGTAAGCAATAAACACGTTGGCAAAGGTCACATTGATCTGTGGCTCTTCTTCGCGCGGTGTTACCGCCACAGCAAAGATACCTAACAGAAATCCGACCAGTGTGAGTAATGGTGTAATTTCGGAAACAAGAAAAAATTTGGCGATACGCCCAGAAATCCCTAGCTTATCTGACATGTTTATTCCTTAGCAGTAAGTTGGGTCTTAATCGCTAATGTCGCTGCGCGTGGATCCAAGGCAATAGTTTCATCCATGGATAAACCACTGAGCACTTCAATTTGATTACCTTGTACTACCCGCCCAACTTTGACATAACGAAACGATAACTTATCACCGTCGACCACATACACACCGGTAATTTCACTGCGTTGAACTAAGGCTTCACGGGGAATCACTAAGCGCGAGGTTTCGCCAGTTAAGAAGGCCACTTTAGTATGCATGCCCGGGTAAACATGATGATCTGCGACTGGTAAGTTGACGCGAACTAAGAAAGTATGTGTATTATCATCGGCAAACGGGCTAATGGTGAGCGCCTCGGCTTTGACTTGTTGCTCTAATGATTTACCGACCCACACCCAGGCTTGTTGGTGATCACGCACATCTTGAATCAGTGATTGGGGTAAATCCACTTTGGCGCGCAACTTCTCTAAGGATAAGCCAGTCATTAATGCTTGGCCTACCCGTGCCACCTCGCCTTCTTCCACATGGCGCTTGACCACAATGCCGCTATAGGGCGCACGGATTTGAGTATAGTCTAAGGCTTCTTTGGCTTGGCTCATTTTTGCCCGAGTGGCTTTTAGCTGAGCTTCGGCTCTATCTAAGGAAGCTTTTGCCACGAGATTCTTTTCGTAAATCCCTTTGACCCGCTCGTGTTCTGACTGAGCTTCTTCAAACCGTGCCTTGGCTTCATCAAACGCGGCACGTTGTTCTTTATCACGCATCCGGATGATGACCGTACCTTTAGTAACATAGTCATCCACATCCACGGTGATCTTGGTAATACGACCTCTGGTCTGGGCTGATACAGTGGCTTGTTGTACCGCTTCAATGACCGCATCCACTACGCGCAATTGGGGCACTTTGATCTGTTTTACCGTGGTGGTGGCTAATTGGCCTGATGGCTCATCGTTGGCCAATACATTAGAAATAACGCCAATACTCACTAAAAATACGGCCAAAACACGAAAAAAGTAAGCTTGTCCCATATCGCTTGCCTCAAACAAATTAAAAGCTAATTTTATAACAAACCCAAAGTAAATAAATCCTATTTATGAAGAAAATCTTTACGATATATCATTCATGGCAAATTTTCGTGCACAACCGGTGCCAAATTTCCCTTTCAACCTTAGTAAACACGCCGCTTTAAGTCCCGAATACACCTAACATGCGCTGCTGCACGCAATGCCGTACAATCCGGCTGATTCGAAGTTAGGAAATAAAAGATGGCCCAATACATTTACACTATGAATCGGGTGAGCAAAATTGTGCCACCCAAGCGTTTTATCCTAAAAGACATTTCACTCTCGTTTTTTCCTGGTGCCAAAATTGGTGTCCTGGGTTTAAATGGTGCAGGTAAATCTTCGTTACTGCGCATCATGGCGGGGATTGATCAAGAAGTAGAAGGTGAAGCCCGACCACAACCGGGTATTAATGTGGGCTATCTATCGCAAGAACCACAACTGGATCCCGACAAAGATGTGCGCGGCAATGTGGAAGAGGCCTTGGGTGAGATTAAACAAGCCCAGCAGCGTTTGGATGAAATCTATGCCGCCTATGCCGATCCCGATGCCGACTTTGATGCCTTGGCTACCGAACAGGCCAAATTGGAAAATATTTTGCAAAGTAGCGATGGCCATAATCTAGAACGCACACTGGATATTGCCGCCGATGCATTACGCCTTCCCCCTTGGGATGCGGATGTCACCAAGCTGTCCGGTGGTGAACGACGTCGGGTCGCTTTGTGTAAGTTACTCCTATCTAAACCGGACATGCTGTTACTGGACGAACCCACTAACCACCTTGATGCTGAATCGGTTGGCTGGTTAGAACGCTTTTTAGCGGAATACAGTGGCACCGTTGTGGCGGTAACCCATGATCGCTACTTCCTCGATAATGTAGCTGGTTGGATCTTGGAGCTAGACCGTGGTGAAGGGATCCCTTGGGAAGGTAACTACTCCTCTTGGTTAGAACAAAAAGAAAAACGACTGGAACACGAAGAAAAACAAGAAACCGCGCGTATGAAAGCCATGAAGGAAGAACTGGAATGGGTGCGCACCAACCCGAAAGGTCGCCATGCGAAGAGCAAGGCGCGACTGGCCAAGTTCGAAGAGCTTAAC
>CAZPAE010000327.1:0-4237 GCA_964584455.1 uncultured Thioalkalispiraceae bacterium | reverse complement strand
AACAATGTGGTTTGATACTCACCATTATCTAATTGCAGTTGCCACTGCTTATCTTGTAACTGCAGCTGATGACAGCGTTGACCTAACAACAATGTGACATTCTCTAGCTTGGCCAAACGCTCATATAAACTGGCGACGATCACTCGATTTTCAATAATATGGCCTAAGTGCGACTCACTGAGATCAGCACAGTCAAACGACATCTCACCACGGCCATCTTGCTGCCACACCTGCATATGCCGAAAAGCAGAAACCCCTGCCTTTTGCATCGCAGGCCATACCTGCAGGTTTTCAAAAATTCGCTGAGAACCCCGCGTAATAGCACTCACCCGCAAATCAAACAAACCCGAAAAGTCAGCCTGATCCACGTGTTTCGGATCAATAATGGCCACCTGTAAATCACTATCCGCTAGCGCACAAGCTAAGGTCGCCCCGACCATACCACCACCTAAAATGGCGATATCAAATGATGTTTGATGACTCATAAACCTAGGCCCCGCGCTAATAGCGATGCTCGACCGATATAACCCATGGCATGATGTGTTAAACGCTTGCGCAAAGGCGCAAATAAAGACATGGCCACTAACCCCGCATTGCGCGCGACCACCATAGGCATAAAGTTATTGGAAAAAATCCGTACCAGACTATCGGTAAAGACCGTAGTAACACGATGATCCCGAACTCGCCACTGGGCATAGCGTTGCAACACCGCTAATTCACCGACATCTTGCTGCTTGGCAACGGCATCACGCACGACTTCGACTAATGCGGCCACGTCACGTAAACCAAGATTAAACCCCTGCCCTGCAACAGGATGCAACGTGTGTGCAGCATTACCGATAAACGCTAAACGATGACGTACATGCTCGGCTATCTGAGTCATCCCTAAAGGATAACAATGTCGTTGCCCAATGCGAGTAAATTGCCCTACACGACGACCAAATCGCTGGTATAACGCCGCAGCAAAATCTTGCTCTGATAACTGTTGTACTTCGTTAAGCCGGTCTTTGGCGAGTGTCCAAACTAAACCATATCGATGTGGGTGTGCCTCGATACCGGTTAACGGTAATAATGCCATGGGCCCGGTGGCGGTAAATCTTTCGTAGGCAATGTTATGGTGTGGTTTATCGGTTGCCACGTTAGCAATAAGCGCCGATTGATGATAATCACGATGCTGCTGCTTAATGAATAAATGCTCGCTTGTTGTGAATGGTGTTAGTTTGCCCTTCACAATCTAGTGTTAATTGTGCCGAATCACTGGCAATCTTGATATCCGTGACACTTGCGGGCGCTAACAAATCCACCTGCTTAAGTTGTTTCACCGCAGCAAATAAGCACTCACCTAAAATACGATTTTCTGCTACATACCCTAAGGCACCAACACCTTGTTCATGAGCCTGTAAGCGCGTGACACCAGGATGACCACGATCAGAAATATGAATAGTTTTAATCGCAGCAACACCGGCTGCCTGTATAGTTTCCCAATGTTGCAGCGCTTGGAAAATCTGTTGCGAACTATAAGACAAAGCCACCGTACGCGAATCAAACCCTGGTGGTGGAAACCGGCTATAGTCACTGGTTTCGATTAACGCGATGCGTAGCGCTGATTCCAGCTGACCTAATGCACAGGCTAAACTCAGTCCGACTAAGCCGCCGCCAACAATAGCAATGTCATAATCTGTTGTATCCGTCATGCCATTAATGCTTCGATTTCATCTGCCTCTTTGGGCACACCATCGGTTAGCACTTCGTGCCCTTGTTTCGTTACTAAGACATCGTCTTCAATGCGAATACCAATGTCTTTCCATTTTTCGGCCACACCTTTGAGCATGGAAGAAATATAAATCCCGGGTTCGACGGTCAATACCATGCCCGGCTCAAACACACGCCATTCATCTTCAACTTTATAATCACCCACATCATGTACATCCATTCCAAGCCAATGGCCAGTTCGGTGCATATAAAACTTTTTGTAGGTTTCCTTGGCTAAGGCATTTTTTTTGCTGCCTTTGAGCAAACCCAGCTCCAGCAACCCATCAGTAATCACTTCAACTGCTGCCTCATGTGGCTCATTCCAATGATTACCTGGCTTTACTTTATCTATTGCGGCGTACTGAGCAGCTAATACCACATCGTAGACTTTACGCTGCGCTTTAGAATACTCGCCATTGATAGGGAAAGTACGCGTAATATCGGCGGCATAGTAATCATACTCCGCACCCGCATCGATAAGTAATAAATCACCCTCTTTTAATTTGTTGTGATTGGTGGTGTAGTGCAACACACAACCGTTCGCCCCACCACCGACAATAGAACCATAGGCCGGATCACGCGCCCCTTGGTCCATAAAATGTTGTAACAAAGTTGCCTCTACTTGGTATTCATATAACCCCGGTCGGCACATTTTCATTGCTTGGCAATGGGCCTTTGCGGAAATGGCAGCGGCATGGCGCATCGCCTTTATTTCCGCAGCACTTTTAATCAAACGCATGTCGTGCAGTAAATGATCTAACGAGACAAACTCACCTGGGGTATGAATACCCGCACGAGACTGTTTACGTAATCGATTTACCCAACCAATTAAGCGCTGATCAAAATCAGGGTGTGCTCCCATGGTGTAGTAAACGCGCTGCTTATTTTCTAACAGCCCAGGTAAGATATCGTCGATGTCATCGATAGGAAAAGAATCATCGGCACCGTAGTCCTTTACCGCACCTTCCTGACCTGCCATGGCACCGGTCCAAATTTCCATATCTGGATTACGCTCACGACAAAATAAAATGTATTCTGCTTGCTTACGGCCTGGAATAATTACCGCTACCGCATCATGCTCGGCAAAGCCGGTTAAGTAGTAAAAATCGCTATCCTGACGGTAGTGGTATTCCACATCGCGATTACGCATTCGCATCGGTGCAGCAGGTAAAATAGCAACGGCATTGTCATCCATCAGGTCCATTAGCCGTTTACGTCGCTTTGAGAACTCCTGCTTGGTCATACCGGTGTGCCCCATGTAATATTTTTAGTGTAACGTGGAAGTCAGGTTATCTTTATCTGAGCTCAATAGGGTTTCTTTGATCAACATCACGCCGACGCGTAAATATTCGACCAATTCTGTATAGGAACGTTCTTCTTCTTCGGTATATTCAAGTTCGCCGACCGTGACCTGACTTATTTCAGTAATATCATCAATAATCTCACCTAACTCACCGGAAAACTTCGCCGGATCTGTGACACCACTGTAGCCCAAACCGAGCAAAAACCCTTGGCACCAATGTGCCATCGCCTCAGTACGTAGTTCTAAGTCCACGTCATCATCAGGAAGTAATAATTCGTATTCGAAATGGCCGGCTAATAGTTGCTTACTCACGGCGCCATATAAACCTGTTAGCAGATCGGCTACTTGCTTGGCGAGCGCATCCCCTTGGCTCACTTGTTGCTCAATTTGTGGAAAATGCGAGCCTAACCACAGGCTCTGCCCGTCGGCCCCATTTAAGCAAATCACCGCGCTTAATGCCCCATGACACTCAGCCGCATCTGCTGCGATGTGGATACGCTCTAGCGCCTCGGATATGTCTTGATAACTGAATTCTTGCATCAACATTCAATCTCGGCACGTCAAACATGCCAAATAAGGTGGGAAAACAAGTGGCCAGTATACCACGGCTGGACAAGTGAAACAGAACGTTGACCCGATACCCGTGGCACTCTATATTGGTTGCAAGTATTCAAATAATCATGTGTCTGGAGAGTCAGTTGGATATAAAGAAACTCGAAGAACGGGTAGATGAACTGATCACAACCGTCGAACGACTACGCAGCGAAAATAAGACCTTACGCGAAAGCCAGACGAACCTGGTCACAGAGCGGGATCGTTTACTGACCAAAACCGAACAGGCACGCCAGCGTGTGGAATCTATGATAGAACGACTAAGGGCGATGGAAAATGAATGATGACAACCCACAAGCAGTAACCATCACTATCCTGGGCAAAGAATATCTCATTGCCTGCCCAGACGACGAACGGCACGATCTCATCTCTTCTGCAGACTACCTGGACAAGCGGATGCGGGAAATACGCGACAGCGGTAAGGTGATTGGCACCGACCGAATCGCGGTAATGGCGGCACTGAATATTGCCCATGAACTATTACATGACAATAGCACTGGCGATAGCCGCAACCCAGAAGTAGAGGGCCAAATCAAAAATATTCAGCAAAAAATTGAGGATGCCTTGTTT
>CAZPAE010000326.1:0-4238 GCA_964584455.1 uncultured Thioalkalispiraceae bacterium | reverse complement strand
AAGATACGATCTTTAATAACACGAGCAGGGTTGCCCGCCACCACTTTCCAAGCGGGCACATCTTTGGTTACGACAGCTCTTGCACCAATCACCGCACCCTGACCAATAGTAACGCCAGGGCCAATAAATGCACCGGCCCCAATCCAAACATCACTTCCAATCACAATCATTTTTTTAATTAATGGATAAGCGGGATCCGTATAATCATGTGTACCACCACATAAATACACATCTTGTGATATTGCGACACGAGAACCAATTTTGACCCCACCTAAGTTATAAAAGGTCACTCTAGGTCCAATGGCGACATTTTCACCAACCTCTATGTCCCACGGAAAATGGATATTGACCGAGCCCGATATCAAACACTTTAATGGTAGTGAAGCACCAAATATCCGTAATATGCTGGGACGCAAAAACATCAACCGTTTCCATGCCAGTCGCCACAGCGTCTGTTGTATCGTAATCCAGACTGCTCTCCCTAAATATGTCCACGCAGGATAAGGTCGGCGTACACACTGATCCGGTGTGGTATATTCTGAACTTTGTTCATCGGGTATTTCTGAGCCGAATTCTCTCATTTATTCCTCCCAATACCCGTTAATAGGACAACTGTTGATCATATTTCACTTTTTTTGCTTAATTATGAAATCAACACGAAATTATCTTGATTCTTCAACTAGGCTAACCGAACACAAGCAGGTTGCGTTCCCCCCTCTAATAACCACTGATATGTCAGTTGCATTTGTTCACCAATACGTTCCCAGGAAAACTCCGCTTCGATCCAGTTTCGTCCTTGCTGCCCCATCTGTTGCAATCTATGGCGACTTAAACCCAGCGCCTCATTTAGACACGCTTCTAATGGTTCAACACCTGTATCAATCCACCAACCACAACCCTGTTCTTCAACTCCCTGCCAGGGTGTACCTTTAGTCGTGATGACTGGGACACCATAAGAAAGTGCTTCTGCCACTGTCATCGCAAAATTCTCACTGTAGGAAGGCAAAACATATAGGTCGGCATCACGGTACGTATGATTTTTTTGCTCACCATAGACAGGCCCTAAAAAAGAAATCTGCTTCGCCTTACGTTTCTCAGCAAGCAACTTAAGTTGATTGATATATTTCTCTTCACCTGGGCCATATATTTCTAACTCCCAGTCAGGAAACCGCCCTGAAATCAGGCTCCAAGCCTCAATTAAATTCTCTATTCCTTTTATCGAATGAATTCGGCCTAAGTAAACCAACTTTCTTTTATCTCTTTTTATAGCCGATGCTATATATTTTGGTATATCAATGCCATTCGGTAATAACACAATAGGCTGGGTTATCCCAAAATCACGCACATCCTGTAATTCACTTTCAGCTGTGACATGGATACATTCAGCATATTTAATTGCATCTTGCTGCCCCAACAGCCACATCACCTTTTTTTTAAATCTGGAGTGACTCAATGCTCTTTGGCTAAGTGTTCCTCGTGGCGAGGTCACTAATACCTTCCGCTTTCTTGTCGCAGCTCGACCAGTGTAATAATTTGGCATCAACCATAACAAATGATTATGAATAATCTGCGCATTACTATTAAGCAACTCTCGATACATTTTATTGGAGACACCTAATTTCTTAGGGAATTGCCATGCCGTATAACCTACCGTCTTCACACCTATTGGCAATTTCTCAGGCAATGGGTTTAAAGTATGTAACTCTATATTAGTTCCTTGTTTGGCCAGTGATTCACATAAGTTTGGCACGGTATACGCAGGGCCCTGAGCCTCAGCAAAAATACTGGTAACCACATGCAAAACCTTCATACCCGAACCTTTCCTTTAGGTATGATATTCCATTTAATAGACTCATTAGGTGGTTGCACTTTCTGCTCAGGAAGTATGTTTATTTCTTTTTTAGCATTTTCTCCTGACCTTGCTATAGCAAGCCCAATTAGCAGCCAGAAATAAAACCCAATACCACCAACAGAGAAAATAACAGCTTCACCAATATTGATAGAGAGACAAGTAAAAAAGAAACTTGTCCAACGGACATCGTTCTCACGAATAACTCGCCTCGCAAGTGTAATCAACAAAAACAATAAAGCTGCAGCACCAACAATACCGGTTTCTTCTAATATCGCTGTTGGTAAGAACCCTTTCTCAACTGGGTACGATATCGGTATTCCCATAAACCTAACAACGCGATCCGCATTCATGCCATGGGGGTAAATACCAAACCCATGCCCTGTCAGTGGTTTATCTAAAAAATTCTCCCATTGATGCTTAGCCGCACTCCCCCTTGAGGCTTGAAATGCAGCTTGCACACTCTCATTATCCTTATTATCTTGGTCACCTTTGAAAATAAAGCCTGTGACTAAATTATTAACACTCGGCACCATCAACGCCGCAGGCATACAAATAAACAATATCACCACACCTATTACAACAGCACGATAAGGTTTTGCCCAACCCTTGCCTTTACTCTCAACAAATACCGCGACAATAAAGGTGATGGCTAAGCCTAGTATTGTCGCAGCGAGCGCTGTTCTTGCTCCCGTTAACATAATTAACACAACCAACCCCACCACAAGTGCCAGCTCAATAGGTCTGATTTTTACCTTGCGAAATAGAATTCCACTAAGAAACCACGCAGTAAATGGCGCAAGAAAAACCCCAAAAGCCTGTGGATGATTTAAAATACCTTGAAAACCGGCTTCTGCTGCCCGTGCATGAGCGATATGTGGAAAAAAGAAAGTAGGGATGGATAAAATAATAATGGTTGCGGCGAGACCAAAAAACCAATGTCTCAATTTTTCAACTTCCTTACCTTCAACAGCTGAAAAGGCAGTAATGGCGGCAAGCGCACCTATGGAAAAGGCAATTAATTTCATAATAGAAATTTCTGGCCAGGAACTAGCGGTAAGCGATGTCACCCCAACTAATAGCGCAAATACAATAATGGGTAAGATAGCTTTTATATTATTAAGCGCATAAGGTAAAACTCGGACAGCCGACAACAACAACAGTAACCACGCTAAAATGCCAATTTCATAAGAAAATGAAAAGACAGCAATATTTAGATATTTTATTGTGACACCAAGGCTCAACGCACGTATTGCTTGACTCGCACCGAATAGCGCCCAAACACAGAGCAGTGCCATAGCCGTCGTCGTCGCAATACTTCCACCAACAGCCAATATAATGAGCAATATAGTAAAGCCAACAATATATTTTAGCCTGACATTCGCAAGGAAAAATCGACCTAGTAGTGCTTTTTCTGAAATACCGGCATCATCACTGATGCTTCGGTTACTCGAAACACTATTATGCTTTAGTTGGTCTGTTTTACTGAGAATTCTCATCACATTATTTTCTTTAAGTATCTAACAATACTTCAGCCTCCCTATTCTCATCTCTCTTTACAACACTACAACCCTCCTCACTTATTGGTTTTTTCCAAGGCGCCTCAGGATAAACATCATGAGAAAAGATGGTATACTTAATAATGCTAATTAAATATTCAGCAACAGCTGGTGCTTCAATACATTGAGCCCAGCCCTTAATATGCATTTTTTTATAGGGATCTAATTTTCCGTTTTGAATTCTGTTTAAGACAATCTTACTCAATACATCAAAACTTTCTACCGGAAAAATTTGCCCCATATCTCTATCATTAATCAAGTCACTGGCACCACAAAAATCACTGCAAACCACAGGTACGCCAGCGTGTAATGCCTCGTTTATTACTGCCCCCCACCCATCGTAATAACTCGGCAATACCAACAGATCTGCATCTTCCAAAAAAGAGCGAACCGCATTATTCTTCATAACCCCTTTAAACGATACTTTATCTTCAATATTATGATCTTTAACAATCTTCAGTAAGCTTTGTTTTTGATCACCATCACCGATTATCGTCAAATACCAGTTTTCCGATGGCAACTTGGCCATAATACGAACCAATTCATCAATACGTTTATTTTTATCCAATCTACCTATAAATATCACATGGAAATAGGGATTATTTTTTACAACGGCTAACGCTAATCTTTCTTTTTCCACAACATAGCAAAATGGGAAAATTTTATCTTTTTTTAGTCCGGTCATCACAAACCACTTTTGCGCAATACTCCCTATTGCTAACACAAACCGAATTCTTTTCTGATTAAATAGTGAAAAAAAACTACTTTGCAATAATCTAACTTTGCCTTTGATGCCGCGCCAATCTCTCGCTTCCGATAAGAACCCTAGT
>CAZPAE010000325.1:0-4257 GCA_964584455.1 uncultured Thioalkalispiraceae bacterium | reverse complement strand
GATGTATTTTTAGATATTTTAAAAACCACAGGTGTGGCAGCAGCTACATCTGATAGTAGTTATGATCCAGCTTATGCTGCAATTGATACCTTATTCCCTGGTAATCAAACTTCACAGGGTGATTTGAATATGTTGTTGAGCCGTATTCATACTCTGGATAATGGCAATATACGTATTATTATTCCTGGCGGTGGGGCGAATGCGGGTGTAGCCTCCTTAGGTATTGCCTCCTTACAGAAGGATGAAAATGAACTAGGGGTAGTGGCGCAACAGCTTGGGGATGTGAGTGCCTATGTGCGTGATGACTTCTTTGTCAACGCATCTCGGGTGTTTGCATTACGTGGTGGCGACATACTAATGTTTTCACGTGATGGAGACTTAGACGCTGGGCGTGGTTCAAAAACCGCAATTTCTTCTCCTGCACCTCGTATTATTGAGGTAGTTAATGATGATGGTAGTACTTCATTTGTTGTTGAGTTTCCTCCAACGATTGCCGGTAGTGGTATTCGAAACTTCGCGCCAGCAGGTACGATTCCCGGAGATGCTTTCTTGTTTGCTCCGAATGGGGTTATTAATGCTGGTGAAGCAGGTATTGGTACAGCGGGTAATTTTATTGGTGATGCCACTGCAATCACTGGTGATGGTGGTGGTATAGATGCTGAGGGTATTAGTATCGGTATACCAACGGACTCTGGTGGATTAAGCTTTACCCTTAGCGGTACCGAGGTGGCAACAGGGGCGCAAAGATCAGCTGGTGAGCAAGGTAGAACACTCAGCAATGATGAAGCAGAAGAAGAAAATGAGCTTGCCTTATTATTAGTGGAAGTGCTTGGTTTCGGCGAAGATGATACACAGGCAGCTAGTGGTAGCAATGATGCTGTTGATAACGTTGAAAGCCCAGTGGACAATGAGGAACCTGTTTCTCAAAATTAAGAAGTATATGTAGGTATTAAGAAATGAAAGCAATATTGTTTTTGACGACGGTTTTTTTGATGGTGGGTTGCGCGAGTAAGATGGGTGCACCTGAGAAAAGCGAACATTTAATCGGGCATTGGATGGACACTAGTTCATTAAATCTTCAAATAGTCGAATTTACATCCAATAAACAGTTTCAAGGGAGCCGTTTAGGGCTAAAAGGTTTCTCCGAGTCGTGTGAATCCCGCCAGTGGCATGTGGAGTTCAGTGAGAAGTACAATAAAGACCTATTGTGGGTGGGTAGAGAACGGTTTGCCTTATCTTTTGAAGGGCAAGACAATTTTATTGTGATGCCCTATGCAAGCAAGAATAAAAAACATGCGCGTATTTATTATCGGAGTCCTTTTTCATCGAAACGATTGAATGAAATAGAGAAACAAATAGCCTCCCATGCGCGTACAGGTAATGTCGAGGGCTTAAAAGCATTAGTGGCATTATCTGATTTACCTGCCTATCGTTTATTTTTACAAAAGAAATCCGATTGGCCTATTTATTATGCCGCCATCAGTGGGCAGTGGGCTGCTAGTGAATATTTGCTGAAAGCCACGGCCGATATTAACCATTTCGATGCTGAAGTTATCCAACTATTTATTCAGGAAAAGCGGCATAAGGCGATTCTTCAATTATTAGAGCTGGGTATGGATCCACAACGTGAGTTCAATACGATTGATCGCCAAGGTGTGAATTTACTGTATTTAGCTGCGCGAGAAGCCGATTTTGATTTAATGAAATTGTTGTTAAATAAAGGAGTGAATATCAATCACCTAACCAAAGAGGGCATGACGATTTATGATGATGTTGCTAGCTGCAATCGCCTATGCCCCAAAGCCAGTCGCCGTGTGAATGAAATTCAAGGTTTTTTGAAACGACACGATCCTAAGCGTAGTAGCTAATAATATACATGCAGAGAGCATTATAAGTTATTGATTTATCATGTTTTGAATCAATAATTAGCATCTTATAGCGTCATCGTAATTTCATAATTACCAGTTACGATGACGACCTGTGAAAGATAATACAAATGTATGACAGAGACATACTATATATATAGTATCTACCCGAGTACCATCCGCATGTTCAAACAGTCATTTTTGGGGCTCATCGCTAGCCTTTTTCTTATTGCCTCGAGTTTTGCCGAGGAAGTGTCCACCTACCAAATAAATGCCGGCGATGTGTTGTACATTGGGGTATGGAAAGAAGCGGAGTTGCAAGTCGAAACGGCGGTCCGTCCTGATGGTTGGCTTTCTTTTCCCCTAATTGGTGATATTAAGGCACAAGGCCAGACTATAGAGGCATTACGTCAACAAGTTAACCAAAAGCTAAATAAATATATACCTGACCCCGCGGTGACAGTTACAGTGAAGCAGTTGAATGGTAGTCGGGTGTATGTAATCGGCAAGGTGAATAAGCCGGGTGTTTATCCGATTAACCAGCAAGTTGATGTTGTTCAGGTTCTAGCTATGGCGGGCGGGATTACCCCTTATGCCGCCTCAGGTAGCATTAAAATATTGCGTCGGGCGAATGGTGAGCAGAATATTTACCCGTTCGATTACTCCGATATAGAGGATGGGGAAAACTTAGAGCAGAACCGTATTTTACAAAGTGGTGACGTTGTTATTGTGCCATGAGCCATAGTTCTTCTCACTAACCATGGCTGAGTCAATGGCAAGGCCCGTCTTCATGAACAGCAAGCAGGTTAAATTAAGTCTATGCTTGCTAACGCTAGCCAATGTCTATCATTATCCCTCAGTCGCGCATGCAGCACAGTGGAATATGAAACCTTCTGTTACAGGTTACTTTTTTTATGATGATAACTTGCAGCTAACGGATCAAGAAGAAGTGACAACCGGTGGTAGTTTTGTGACTGCTGCTGCGGATTTTAATCGAAAAACGGAAACGTCTCATCTAGGCGGGATTATCAAGATCGATGATCGTCGCTATTATGATTTACAAAGCATTAATTCTACTGATACGTTCTTAGACTTAACTGCGAATAAGCAGTATGAACGCTTGGTTTATGCACTAGCAGCAAATTATACGCGAGATACGACCATTACCTCTGAGCTAGAAGGAACGGGAAGCATACAAACAGTACGTGATAGAACAAGCTACTCAATACAGCCTGGTTTTACCTATAAACCTAGTGAAATTTCTAGTATCACCTTTAACTACTCATATCAAGATATTGATTATGATGCACTAGCCTCAGAATTTACTGATTACACTTATGAGACAATTTCATTTTTATATGATTACCAATGGAACCAAAAAACCGGGTTCCAAGTTCAATTGTCTAGTTCAGAGTATGAGGCACCAGATATTGGGTTTGCGGGTATAGCCAGTGTTACAAGTGAGACCTTAACAGATAGTGCCATGCTAGGGTTGAGTCATCAATTCAATGAAAGAACCGCCTTTAGTATTCTAGTAGGGCGGCGCGAATCAAAGAAAAAAACGATTTTCCCTGGCGTATTTAGTTTGCTTAACACTAGTAGTAAAGATGATGGCGGTATTTATACAGCTACTCTCGACTATTATTTTTTAAATGGACAAATAAATACCAGAGCGTCAAGAGAAGTGACGCCTGTTGGGAACGGTGCTATCAATATTTCAGATAAGTTAGATGCTTCCTTGGGCTGGCGTTTTACAGCAAGAGATAGGGCTTCGTTTAACATGTTATACATCGAAACTAAGCCAGATACTGCTAACTCAAGTACCAGTGAACGCCAATATTATCAATTTTCCCCTAAATATATACGTGAATTAAGTCGGGAATGGTCGATGGATGTAGGGTACCAATATCGTCGACAACATTATCGTGGACAACAGGATAAGCCTGATTCGAATCGCCTATTTTTATCACTACAATATCAATGGCAACGGTAGCAGTCTATATCCTATTAATTATGCTCGTATTCTGAGCATTCCTGAATACGCTGGTAATACATATGTCAAAATGACGTAATACAATATTAAAATCTAGACGATAAAACTTAAAATCAAGCTTAATTGTTGTCATTAATTTGTAATAAATTGGGTTGTTGATGTCGTGCAGATTAAATAATTACCCTATACGATATATTTTGGCACCTAAAACTTTTTAATTTATAAATACTTATTAGCCTAAAGCTAAGCTGTAATAGAAATAATAGATGTAAGTGAAGATAAAGAAATATTCTAGATTTGTTAATGATAATGTTATGGGTGTGCAACGGTTAGTTGTTGTTTAAATTATGGCAGGATTAAATCAAGAAAAGAATATTGCCGACTATATACGCGCCATTA
>CAZPAE010000324.1:0-4266 GCA_964584455.1 uncultured Thioalkalispiraceae bacterium | reverse complement strand
GGGAATTAGAACTCGAAACCTGGATACCTGTATCGTTGTTGTAAATACGGTTTTGGGCAATTTCTGCCGGATTAGACAGACTACCTGAAATACCGGTCGTATTGTTATAAACGACATTGCCCACCACCCCTTGTTGGCTAGATGAGATATAGATGCCTTCGTCATTGTTACCAATATGGTTATAAACAACGTTACCACTGACTAAGACATTACCAAGTGCATAAATACCGGTCTGAGTATTATCATGCACAATATTCCCGTTACCTGCGGCAAGGTCAGTGTCGCCAATCACGGTTGCCGTTGTCGTGTTATTGAATGCGTAGATACCCATTCGGTTATTATAGAATTCACTATTGGTCACACCTGCAACAACACCGTCAATATAAAGACCATAGTGCGTATTATCGAAGCCGACCAGGTTATCTAATACACTAAACTGAGAGTTGGTTTCCAAGTGGATGCCATCACTGCTATGTCCATAGGCAGTGATATGGCTTGCATTGAAACTATCACTACCCTGATGCACTAATAAGCCATACTGGGCATCCCGCAATGTTAAACCTGAGACGGTAACAAAGTCAGCATCATATAATTCAATGAGTGCAGCTGACTGATCATTGGGGATAGCCGGGAACAGTTCGGCGATGGCCGAGGTATTACCAGGGCCCTGCAAGGTAAAGCCACTATCTAAACCTAAACCAAAATCTTGTGAGCCGGATAGCTTGAGTGGATCAATTAACGGGTATTGCCCTGCGTCAACATTCACAACATCACCGGCGGTAATATCATAAACTCTAAATAAGTTAACGGGATTGGTTTTCGGTGCTGTGGCCAGTTTACCGGTATGACGATTACTCCCGATGGCATCAGGCGTGTACTCATCATTGATATTGCTCGCATCATCCACATAGTATTGGTTGCCATCTTCCGGTGTGGTAAAGGTTTCCGTGCTACGATCATACACACTGGCATTGTTCACCAAAGACACTTGGATTCGTAAGTCGTAAGTCCCAAAGGTGATACCATCGTTTTCCGGGATCCAAATGAACTCACCATCATCGGGGGTCGCATCGGCGATAGTCAGTAATAATTCAGGACCGTTTGCAGTATCTTGATAAAGATCAATTCTGACCGGTGAATTATCGCTGTTATTAAAGGTTTCCCATAAAATAGTTTTGGGCTTATCAATTTCCCAATCGGTGTACAGCTCAGGGAATCGCAATGCAATGCTTGCTTGGGTGTTTTCGCTGGCTTGTAAATCAGCGCTTAAATTACCGTATGCACCCACATCCGGCGCGACATTTTCTGAGATGAGCGAGACAAACGCGGCATCTAGGTAACTATCGTTATTGGTACCGGCATCGCGATCTGCGCGGAACTCAAAGATAATGGTGCGGGTGCCTGTGGGTAGGTCAATACGATCCCCAACTAATTCCCAGAACGTGGTGCTGTTATTGGCATTGATTTCCCATTGGGTGAGTAGCTCACCTAAGGGGTTTTCAAAGGTAATCACGTTATCGGTATCATCGAGGAATTGTAATAGTAATTGGCCTCGATCAACCGGTGCTTCACTCAGTGCTCGGATACGACCACCGAAGATGACATCGAGATCGCCCGCATCTAACTCGGCGGCACTATAACCTGCGGCTAACAAGTCAATCACCTGTCGTGCAAAGCCTTCTTCAATGGCACCGGCAAAGAAGTAGCTACTACCATCAAAGGCTTGTGGTGAACCACTTTGGGTTGTTCCGTCTGGATTATTGACATCCCACCCGGTGGTGCCATTTTCAAAGCTGGAGTTAGTTAATAAATTGAGGCTCGTTGCCGGTAAACCGAGATCCGTCAGTGGATCACCTAAGTTGATAGCCGGATTGGTAAAGCGTAACCCTGCTGTTTGACCCACGAGACGGTAATCGTCTCTACCGAGGTTTTCAAAACGGGGCTCAGACCAATCTGGGTTGATAACGGTAACACCTAACGAGTGCAAATCGAAGCGAGCAATATCCGCTTGCCAATCTAAGATATCGTGAAAGTCTTTGGTCCAATAACCCAGTGTACCGGTGCCGGTGGTATGTAATAGATTGTAATCACTAAAGAAGCCGGTTTGGCTATCGTTGGCGACATAGATATTATAACCTGACTCCGCCCAAAGGATATTGCTTCTAACCTCAACTTCACTGGCATTATTTTCGAGACGAATATTATCGCCGCTGGGTGCATACAATGTGTTGCTAATGATTTGCACGTCAGACACATTGCTGACATAAATACCATACAGCGTATTACGATAAATCTGGTTATGCAGAATACGCTGATCGTTACTGGCTTCAATACCGACGGTATTGTTGGCAATGCGGTTAAATTGAATGGTGCCGGAGAACGCTTGGCTTACGCCAACACTATGGCCTTCAATTAAGTTAGCCAGTTCGATATCGACACCACCGAGAATACCCGTACCGCTAACACTGGTGGTATTGTTATAGATATGCTGATTCTGGACTTGGCCATTGTTCAATTGTATACCAGTGCCGTTGTTATAAATGGCATTGGGTTGTGCTGAACCCACAAAGCCGAAACCACTACTGCCTTGCTGAGTGACAACCACGCCAGTGATATTGTTATAAATTTGGTTGGCGCTAAGTGTCGCTTGTGCATTATAAGCCACACCCACCGTTGCACCGGAGATGTGGTTATAAGCGATGTCACCCACAAAGTTGGCATTAATGGCTAATGCAGTGCCGGTATTGGTGAAGATGTTATGGGTGATTTGGCCAGTGCTATTGGCTGCAATAGTCACACCCGTGCTACCGGTGAACTGATTATCAAATAATATTGTGTTGTTGCTATTGGCGATGGTAACGCTGCTAGCAAATGTTAAGCGTTGTAATGTGACATTATCGACACCGCTCACCGTCACTGGACCATTAATAATACTGGTTTGATCCGCAGCACCTAAGATGGTGACACCGGCATCATCCACTGACAAAGTAAAGCCCGCTTGAGTTGATCCTGGTGCAACGACAATGACATCACCTTGGCCTAGGTCGTTCGCATCAAGGATAGCTTGAATTGAAGTACTATCATCAGCCGTGTAGATATTGTTAATGGTGAAAGTGTTGGCGCGTAGGTAAATTTCTGGTGAACCGGCATTGTTTTCACCCCAAGCGACAAGTGGATTGCCATTGCTATCAACGCTAAGTGCCAATGTACTCATTTGACCACCGGTAATACTAATACCACGGTCGCTAGCATCGCCGGGGAGTGCTTCAATGAAGTCACTGCCATTCCACACTTTGGTATAAATGGCTTGGTTTGCTTCAGGTCGTTCTAATGACCCTTCGCTGACCCAAACCAAGTGCAATGCATTACCTTGGCTACTGAGTTGAGGTAAGGAAGCTTGGGCTAAGTCATTGGACACACCCCCATTGCTTAATGCATTAGTACCCGCCGCAACCCATTGTGTTCCGGTATAGCGCGCCACATAAATGTCGGCTAATGAATACTCTATAGTGGGATCAATCGATTGCTGCCAAGCAACGAAAAGCTCACCGTTATGATAAGCCACACTGGCTTGGGCGCTCGTATATGTGGTTTGGCTAACTCCACCAGCCGTGGCGGAAGCCGATAGCTCATTCCACGTTGTGCCATTAAATTCTTTTAAGTAAATTTGTTCAACACTGGCCACGGTTTGTGTCCAAGCAACGGCAATATTATTACCATCGCTGGCGATGCTCAGCTCACTAACATCACTTGCCGCTAACGAGATGCCGCCACCAGTAGCACTGTTACTACCCACATCGACCCAGGCGGTGCCATTAAATTGTTTTGCATAAATTTGTGTGGTGCCACTGCTGGTATCTAACCATGCTGCAACCAGGCCACTGTTGGTGTTAATAAGGTGTACACTGTCTGCACCCATGGTATTACTGATACCCCCGGCAGTCAGTGAATTCCCTAATGCTATCCAGGCACCCTCACCGCTGTTGGCGGCAGGATCGTATTCAGCAACTCGGATGTCGGTATTAGTACCATCGTATTCAGTCCAGGCCACCACCACGTTGCCGTTACCATTAATGCTGATGCTAGGTCGACGCGACTCGGTTAATGTATCGCTCACACCACCTTGTTCGCTACTCCCTGCTAAGGTTTGCCAGCTGGTTCCATTGTGGTAGGCCACATAAATTTCATAATTCCCATTACGTGCATCGGCCCAAGCCACATAGCGATCAGTACCATTGCTAATAATGCTGGGCTCAATGGAAGGAT
>CAZPAE010000323.1:0-4271 GCA_964584455.1 uncultured Thioalkalispiraceae bacterium | reverse complement strand
CTTAGCAGACGAAATTGGTTACCCATTAGTGGTACGGCCTTCTTATGTATTAGGTGGTCGGGCCATGGAGATCGTATATAACGAAGAAGAATTACGTCGTTATATGAACGAGGCAGTGAAAGTTTCCAATGAGTCACCGGTACTCTTAGATCGTTTTCTTGATGATGCGGTAGAAGTGGATATTGATGCGGTCTGTGATGGGGAGCAGGTGCTCATTGGCGGTATCATGCAACATATTGAGCAGGCAGGGGTGCATTCTGGGGATTCAGCGTGTTCATTACCACCCTATAATTTAGATAAAGATATTCAAGATGTTATGCGTGAGCAGATCGCAAAAATGGCCAAAGGGTTAAATGTGATCGGTTTAATGAATACCCAATTTGCCATTCAGGGCGATACGGTTTATGTTTTAGAGGTCAATCCCCGCGCATCGCGGACAGTGCCTTTTGTGTCAAAGGCGACAGGTGTTCCGCTTGCCAAGGTATCGGCACGTTGTATGATTGGTAAGAAATTGGTTGTACAAGGCGTCACCGAAGAGCGGATCCCCAGTTATTATAGTGTGAAAGAAGCGGTTTTCCCGTTCATCAAGTTTCCCGGCGTAGATCCTATTCTGGGGCCAGAAATGAAATCGACCGGTGAAGTCATGGGCGTTGGTGCTAGTTTTGGCGAGGCTTTTTATAAAGGGCAGCTGGGTGCGGGTGAAAAATTACCCCGTGGCGGCAAAGCCTTTTTAAGTGTGCGTAATGCCGATAAGGCCAACTTGGTCTCGGTAGCCAAAATGTTAATTGATTTAGGATTTGAGTTGGTTGCAACGCGCGGTACGGCAAGTGTGGTAACAGAAGCCGGATACGATTGTGACGTTGTGAATAAAGTGGCAGAAGGGCGCCCACATATTGTCGACATGATTAAAAATGATGAAATCAGTTTGATTATTAATACCGTGGAGGGTCGTAAGGCGACAGCAGATTCCTATGCAATTCGTCGTGAAGCTTTACAGCATAAGGTAGCGTATACCACAACGCTAACCGGTGGTGAGGCAATTTGTATTGCCATTAACGTAACAGAAAAGAGCGATGTGAAAAGCTTACAAGAATTACATAGTGAACTCATTAAGGAGAAAGTAGCATGAGTCGAGTTCCTATCACGACAGTCGGTGCGGATAAACTTCGTGTCGAATTAGATGAATTAAAAAAAGTAAAACGTCCTGCGATTATTCAGGCCATTGCCGAAGCACGTGAACACGGTGATTTAAAAGAAAATGCCGAGTATCACGCGGCGCGTGAACAGCAAAGTTTCACCGAAGGACGTATTCAAGAAATTGAGGCAGTGTTATCCAATGCCGAGATTATCGATGTGAAAACCATTGGCCAAAATGCCGGTAAGAAAATCGTATTTGGTGCTACGGTTGATCTATTTGATATAGACGAAGAAAAAGACGTGCGTTATCAAATTGTCGGTGAGTTAGAAGCAGATATTAAGCAGAATTTAATTTCTGTCACATCGCCTATTGCGCGAGCATTAATTGGTAAGAGTGTGGATGATGTGGCCACCGTGCAGGCCCCAGGTGGGGAGCGCGAATACGAGATTGTGGATGTTCGATACGAATAGGTTGTTATCATACAACGATGAGTGATTCACCAAAGCCTGATGATAAACATGTTGATGCTTACGAGCGCATGCTCGAGCGCACACGTCATTTTCTAGAAGTCACCGAAGATGATTTGTCATTAAAGCTGCATTATGCAGTGGATGCCGCAAAAGACAAAGCCCATGAATTAGGTGAGCTGAGTCGAGAAGAGGCGGAGAAAGTGGCGGATTATTTACGCCGCGATATTCACGATGCAGCTGAGTATCTCACTGAAGAAGGTAAAGTTTTAAACGACTGGTTACGCTTCGATATAGAACTCATCGAGCAACGGTTTATGGATTGGTTTAGTGAAGTGGTTGATACCACTAAGCTTGAATTATTGCAGTTGGCTAATCGTGATAAACAGGTTGCGCTATGGCAAAGCGGTGAGGTGAGTGGCCCAGGTACTTTAGTTTGCGAGCAGTGCGGACATCAGCAACACTTTCATCATTCTACGAAGATTCCACCTTGTCCCCAATGCGGACATACGACGTTTTATCGGCATGAGCCACAAAACGATTAGCACCAATCCATATTGAATTTTTGCTTTTTGCCATCCATACTCAGTTGACCTTACTGCGATCTAACCCAATGTAGAGCCATGTGGAAAAAAATACGTATCGCGTTTTTATTGTTTTTATTATTTCTTATTGCTGCTGATACGTATCTTACTCGATTTCGTGCGGTGAGCTGGGATGAGACATTATGGGTTGGGGTTTATCCTATTAATCCTAACAATGATCCCATCGTTCAGCGTTACATTGATGGGCTTTCTAGTGAACAATTTAAATCTGTTGAAGCCTTTTTTAATCGTGAAGCCGGTGAGTTTGGCTTAACCATTGAACAACCATTTAAAATGATGTTGGCGCATGAGGTGACAGCATTACCACCGAAACCACCAGGTCAGGATAGTAATATTTTACAAATTGCGTGGTGGAGTTTGAAATTACGCTATTGGGCCTACACCCATGATCAATCTGATTTTGCACCCCATATAAAAGTGTTTGTGATTTACCATAATTACGATAAAACCGAGCGTTTAGAACATTCCTTAGGCATGGAAAAAGGTATGATAGGTGTTGTACACGCTTATGGTCATCGCGAAATGCAAGGTAAAAATAATTTAGTCATTGCCCATGAGATGTTACATACCGTTGGTGCAACGGATAAATATAACTTGCAAACGGGATTACCGATTTACCCCGGTGGCTATGCTGAACCGGATAAAGATCCATTATATCCACAACGTTATACTGAGCTTATGGGCGGCACCACCCCGGTAACTGAGTCCCGCTCAGTGATGCCGCGCAGTTTGCGTCGAGTCCGCATTGGTGAGAAAACCGCAACAGAGATTAATTGGCCAATGAAGAAATAGCTGATCCGTACATTGAGTGTAAGGCCAGGTTTCATTTATTCTATGGCTTGACCTGAACTTAATAGCTTGTCAATAATGCCCCCACACTAATAAGCAGCCGCGATAATCATGCAACAAACCATAGAACGTCTTTTATTAACTATTTGGATCGGTGGAATGTGGGCCGTGGGCTATATTGTGGCACCGACACTATTTAATATGATTGATGAGCGAGCGCTTGCCGGTGAAATTGCCGGGCGTTTATTTACCATCATGAGTTTTATTGGTTTGTTTAGCGCCACCTTATTGCTCATTAGTTTACTGGCAACAGGCATGAAGCCGGTTATGCGACAGTGGCGAGTGTGGTTGTTAGTGGTGATGATTGCTGTGATTGTGGCGGGAGAGTTTGTTTTACAGCCTCAAATGGCGGCTATTAGGGAAGGCGGGGTGTTGGCGACAGAGAAGGCACAGTTTGGGATGCTACACGGCATTGCATCCGTGTTGTTTCTGATCAACAGTCTTGCTGGGTTAGTATTAGTGTTATTTGGCTTACGCCCTAAATCATCATCATCTATTTTTAAATAGAAATCTTGGCTTCGGCACTGGGGCGATAAAACACACCAACATGGCCAATGCGCTGAACCACTTCACTTTGGGTTTGCTGAGCAATGAGATCGATCAGTTCGTTACGCTCCTCTCGATCATCGGCATTAACACGGACTTTGAGTAGTTCGTGAATTTCCAAGTTACTATCAATTTCTTGCATCACATTATCGGTTAAACCATGTTGTCCGATAATGACAATGACTTTGAGATGATGTGCCAGCTTGCGCAGTTGTTTGAGTTGCTTGTTCGTTAGTGCCATGGTGCGCAGTATAGCGCAATTTATATGGGCTATTGATATAAATCGGTTTTTTTATCGCTTATCAGTGATGTGAGCGGTTAAAATAGATCTTTAAAACAGATAAACGCTATGCCCAAATCAAAAAGCAGTAAAAAATGGCTCAAAGAGCACTTTGATGACCCTTATGTCAAACAAGCCCAGGATGCGGGCTATCGGTCGCGGGCTGTTTTCAAATTAAAAGAGATTCAAGAGAAAGATAAATTGCTCTATCCCGGACGTGTGGTAGTGGATTTAGGTGCAGCACCGGGCGGCTGGAGTCAATATGCACGGGGAGTGCTGAGCAAAAAAGATCAGATTTTTGGGCTGGATATTTTGCCGATTGAGCCGCTAGAAGGAGTAACCTTTATCCAAGGGGATTTTACTGAGCAGGCCGTTTTAGATCAGCT
>CAZPAE010000322.1:0-4286 GCA_964584455.1 uncultured Thioalkalispiraceae bacterium | reverse complement strand
GATAGTTTGCAACTAATGAAACGCGCTCATAAGGCCCCGGAGGGCAGCGGAATGGGTTTGGTGGGGCAACCATAACAAATGTACCGCCGTTGCGCATACCTTCCAACTGTTTGCGTAAAGTCATGGTTTGTTGACCTGCTTTCCACGCATGAGGAATATGGTTAGCCACATTAGCATCATAGCCTTCGATAGCTTCCCACTTGAAGTCAATACCAGGTGACACAATACAACGATCATACTTGATGGTATTACCACCAGCGGTTTTTACTGTTTGTGCTGTTGCGTCAATACCAGTAACAAGATCATGTACTACATTCACACCATGTTTCTTTAAGCCATCATAGGTGAAACGAATACTTCTGATGTCACGTACACCGCCTAATACTTCGTTACTCATGAAGCAGGTGTAGTATTGTTTGTTAGGTTCAATGATGGTGACGTTAGCACTGGGGTCGGCCATCATGATGTATTTTGCCGCTGTACTACCACCGACACCGCCACCGACGATAACGATGTCTTTACCTGCGCCACCGCCGGATTTCATGTTGCCACAGGCCATTACGCCCAGCGCAGCAGTCGCACCACCGGTTAGCTTCAGAAAATTTCTGCGATTAATTCTAGACATATCTGATCCCTCTATTACTTTATTTTTTTACTGTTTGGCTGGTTTCTGCTGAGCATAAAAGCCGGCGATTAACTCGATCTCTTTGTCGGTATAGCCTTTAGCAATACGCGTCATGATCGTGTTCGCAGCTCTGCCTTTTTTGAAACCTTTCATTTTTTTTATGATTATGTGTTTGGGACACCTGCGATGGAGGGAGATTCACCATGGCTGACGCCTTTAGGTCCATGACACCCTGCACAGGTATTGGCTAGCATTGATGCGGTTGGTGTTGCAGCAAAAGTGGTTCCACTCATTGCTAGCATGCCGGTGAGCAATACACCATACAGATGTTTTTTTCGGTTCATTCATCCTCCTAATCATTTCTTACTGTTTTGTTATCAAAATACGTTGATGCCTGTTTCGACATCTCAGTTAGGTCCCTGTACTATGCAAACACTGATCCACTTATTTAAAGTATTGATATATAACAGTTTTTTGCATTCACACTAAAGTATAGTACAGACAAAACCTGACATAGCTGACTCATTGCAGTATTTTTTTGTCAGTAGTGGCCGATAAGTGCAGTACCGTAGTCTGCGATCTGTTTCACACATATTAGCCAAGTAATTGATTTGACAATTAATTTGCATCGCGACCCTGTCATGACATTTGTGACATATGATCTGACATATACGCCAAAAATGTATGATGTCAGCCAGGCTTAAAAGAAAATACCTTGATTTTCAGATAGTTAAGTTCGGCATGATTCTTGATTGCTTATTATAAAAAATTAAAACAGCACCTAAGAATCAAGATTGAAAACAATCTGGTCGATAATAATCACAGAGTGCATATAACCACATCAGGAAGCGATTATATGGGCATAATCAAAATAAAGTATTACATCCGTCTTGTAATGGGTGTTTGTGTCATTTGTGTGTTGCCATATAGCACCCCAGTGTTAGCGGATTACCTCAGAGACTTGCAAGATGAAGTGGGTTCTACTGGTAAGGCACAACAAAAGAATTCACCAGCAACAACTAAACCAAATAAAACCACACCTGGAAAACAAAATAACGGTACGGGTTATTTATCCGAAATTGAGTCTGAAGCCGGGGACTTGTCAGTGGACGGGATGTCTTCGGTTAAAACAAAGAACATCAAGAAAGAAGAAGCCAAAGAACAAGTTACTTGGGATATCAATAAACAAGGTTTTGACACGTTACAGCCAAAGCTGAGCCAAGAAGATTTCGAAAAGAATCTTGAACGCAACTATTTTGGTACTTATGTTTTTTATAAAAGTTTAGCGCCAGTATCAAAAAGCCTTGTGTACAAGGCCTACCAGCGTGAGCCGAATATAGAAAATGTACGTAAGACAATCTCTTCACTTGCTAAGTAATACAAGACATTAGGGTTTACTATGAAAAAAATATTTCGTTTAGTACTAATCAGTTCTATGGGGTTGGCTGGCTTAGCCGTGACGCAATTATCCAATGCACTGGATGTGCGATTAGAAAGTAATCGCGAATATGTTGAAGTGGTGCACAAGGGGAAACTTGTACGCGTACAACGTATTCAAGATCAACAGCATGTGCTAACCGGGAGTTTTGCCAAAACCTCACGTAAATGTCCACCATTTTGTATTCAGCCTATGCTTGTTGAGCCAGGCGTGATGACGGTTGCTGAGCCTTTTATTTTTGACTTTATGGAAAATGATATGGTTGATGGTACCGGGCTAATTATTGATGCTCGGATTCCTGCTTGGCACAAAAAAGGCACGATTCCGGGTTCTGTCAATATTCCGTTTACAGTCTTTGAAAAAAGCGAAACCAGTCGTGAGTTACGTCAAGCTTTATCGACCTTAGGCGTGACTAAGCGAGATGATGTTGGCTCTGTTACCCGAGCCTTTGAAGCCATGGGCTTCAATGATGGCGACTTGAAAAACGATAACTGGGATTTTTCTGAAGCGAAGAAAATTATTCTTTGGTGTAACGGACCTTGGTGTGATCAATCGCCCAGAGCGATTCGTGCTTTACTAGAAATGGGCTATCCTGCAGACCGCCTGTTTTACTACCGCGGTGGTATGCAAATGTGGCAAATATTTGGGTTGGTGACAATATTAGGCTAGTGAGGCTTGAGCAAGATAAAAAAAACGGCAACCTTGGTTGCCGTTTTTTTTGATAGTTAACTTTGTTCTATAGAGATACGCAGTCGTTTTATATGCCGGTAAAGTGTCCGTTCGCTAACACCTAACATGGAAGCGGTTTGGGCGCGGTGACCGTTACAACGTGCTAGTGCGGTCATGATAATGGCTTTAGTTAAACGGCCACGTCGTACCACTAACTCGTTATTGATCACTGGCTCGACTTCAGCCTCTGGTATGTCCTCTGATTCAATCTGGCGTGGTCCTTCAAATACTAAGTGATGTGGTTGCAGAACATCATCGCCGGCTAAGATAGCGGCTCGTTCGATGATATTGCGTAATTCACGTATATTCCCAGGGTAATCGTAGCCCAGTAATGCTTCGATAAATTCAGGTGACAAAGGAAGGTGACAGTCACTTTCAGGGCGTTGTAGCAAAAAGAACTCGGCTAGTGCAGCGATATCATCTTTGCGTTCACGTAAAGAGGGGACATGCATTGGAAATGCGGAGAGTCGATAGTAGAGATCTTGTCTGAATTGGCGTTGATCAACCATAGTGTGAATATCGCGATTAGTTGCAGCGATAATCCGGACGTCGACCTTTTTGTAGCTAGTGCCGCCTAAGCGACGGATGGTTCCTGTCTCTAGCACTCGTAATAGTTTGGTTTGCAGGGCCAGCGGTAGCTCGCAAATTTCGTCAATAAAGAGTGTTCCACCATTGGCTGCTTCGAATAAACCAATTTTTTGGTTGGTGGCACCGGTAAATGCACCTTTTTCATGGCCAAATAGTTCGCTTTCAATCAAGGTTTCACCCAGTGTACCGCAGTCCACAACAATAAAGGGCCCGTTAGCTCGTTCTGAATACCGGTGAATATATTCAGCGGTACGTTCTTTACCAACACCGCTTTCACCTAACAGTAATACCGTGGTTTGAGTAGGGGCAACACGTTGTAACATGCTTGCCAAACGTAACAAAGGACGAGAACGACCAACTAAGATGGTATCTTCATCATCCGTTTTGTTAAGTGGATGAATATATTCACCTATATAGAGCACTTCACCGTCTTCACCCATGATAGGTGCGGCATTGAGTTGAACATACTCTGCTTTGTTTTGTTTGTCATAGTGCACGTGCATGACTTGCGCGGGACCACGAGTGGCAACGACTGCTTCAAGTGGGCAGTGCTCGCCATTTCGACTACACGGTACGGGAGAATGGTGAGAGACTTCATGACAACATCGGCCAACAACCTCATTATTCTCTATACCATAATGATTTTGGTACGCTTTGTTTGCTGCAATGATATGGTAATTCCGATCGATAATTACAAACGGTTCCGGGAACATATCAATAACTTGTTCGCATTTAGGTTCATCAATAATTGAAGCCATCAACATTACTCCGCTGTCGTTGCTTACTGGTGGTAGATATCTCTATTGTTATTGTTATGAGAAACCAAGAACTTATAATTGCTATGTTTTTCGGCAAGAATGACACGTTATGTCACAAGTGTCAAAGGCGTGATTGTTTTTGATTGTA
>CAZPAE010000321.1:0-4288 GCA_964584455.1 uncultured Thioalkalispiraceae bacterium | reverse complement strand
ATTCCTCAATTCAATGCCTTTTATTAACTTTGCTGGTCCTTGTGCGGTAAATCAACATGTAGAGCAAATGCTACTTGAACAGGCAATCGAGATTGCCAAACAACATAATGTGGACCATCTAGAAATTCGTGCCACAAAAGTCATTGATAAGGATTTACCAACAACAGATCACAAAGTCAGTATGACCTTAGAGCTCAATGATAACCATGAAACCCTTTGGTCTAACTTTGCCTCTAAACATCGCACAAATATTCGTCGTGCCTATAAAAATGGCTTACATACAAAGGTCGGTGGTGAGGAGTATCTTAATGATTTTTATCATATTCTTGCTCAATCCTGGAAAACATTAGGTACACCTATATATAAGAAAGCCTATTTTAAGGATATCTTTGCTAAATTTGGTGACGCGGTTAAAATTTTTATTTGTTATCAAAATGAAAAGCCGATTGCTGCTGCTTTTAATGGCTATTACAAAGATACGGTGGAAGGCATGTGGGCAGGCTCTATACCGGAAGCAAGAAAATTGCAGTATAGCTATGTTCTCTACTGGGATATGATTAAACATGCCTGTGAAAACAACTACAAACATTACCACTTAGGGCGCTCATCGGTGCAATCCGGTGGGGAGCAATTTAAGAAAAAGTGGAATGCTCACCAAACTCAGCTGTATTGGCAATATTATTTAAACAAGGCAACAGATGTACCGCAATTAAATGTAAATAACCCAAAGTTTCAACTAGCCATCAACACATGGCGCAAACTACCCCTTTGGGCAACCACAACAATTGGTCCTTGGGTTGCAAAATATATCCCCTAACATGGCGTAATATTAAGAGAATATGATCGAATTAGTTGCACCAGCCGGCACTCCTATCACTAGCTTAGATTTAGCAGCTTGGCTGGCGAACGTGGTTAGTGGAAAAAACACCTCAGCAAGATTTACACAACAGCTACAAAACAAATTTAACTTACAGCACAGTTATCTATTATCAACCGGCCGTGCATCGATGTGTGTCGCCCTTGATGCATTTGCAAAATTAAGTGCCGATAAAAATAAAAACGAAGTCATCTTACCTTCCTATACATGTTATTCGGTGGTTGCCTCAGTAATGAAAGCTGGGCTAGTTCCAAGAATTTGTGATATTTCTGCCGAAAACCTGAGTTATGATTTAGCAAAACTTGGTGACTATGACTTCAGTAAAACCTTGGCTATTATTAGTGCAAATTTATATGGTATCCCTAACGAGCTTGATAAAATAAAGCAAATCGCCGACAAACACGGCATTTATATGCTTGATGATGCGGCTCAATGCATGGGAGCTATGTTAAACAACGAATACGTAGGTAAATTTGGCCACATAGGGCTGTATAGTTTAGATAAAGGGAAAAATATCACTTCCATACAAGGTGGAATCTTAACCTGTAGTGATAACAATATCGCTCAAATGCTAAATAAGCTGTACAGTGAATTGAATAAACCTAAACTATCAGTAAAACTCATTGATAGTATAAAGTTATTTGCTTACAAATTACTGCTCCCGCCGCAAATATACTGGGTAACTGGCCACATCCCTTTTCTTGGCCTAGGCAAAACCCCATTCACAATGGACTACCCTATTGAAAGATATAGCAACGTACATGCGGGTATCGCAGCTATATTATTCAATAAATTGGACCACATTACCCACAAACGTATTCAGAATGCACACGCTATTTCTGAAATAATTAAGCAGCACCCCGACTTAACATTGATAAAAAAACCAAGCAACAGTAAAGCCGTTTACACAAGGTTACCTGTACTTGCAAAAAATAGTACACATCGAGCAAAACTGATAGAACTATTTATAAAAAGAGGGATAGGTGCATCTGAATCCTACCCCTCGACTATTACAGATATCAACGAAATTAAAAATGGATTACATAAGAGCGACTTAGATACACCACAGGGAAGAGACATCGCAAATCGAATATTTACGCTGCCAACTCATCCGTATCTAAAAGAAAAACATCTACACATAATACAAGATGTACTTTTAGAGGCGACTTAATCAACATGGCCAGCTATATAATATTTAAAGACGATGCGCATTCAATATATTACTAATATCCAAGATATTCCAATTTCGGCTATACAATGGAATAACTTAGTTAAGCAAAATGAAACAAATACGATTTTCCAAACCTATGAGTGGATAGAATCGTGGTGGCAAAGCTGTAGCGAACGCTACGAGCTTTTTATTTTATTAGTTAGAGAAAAAAATAAAGTGATTGGCATTGCCCCCATGATGACAGAAGTTCGTCCCTGCGGAAGGAAACAGCTGTCTTTTATTGGTGACGGAAATGCTGACTATCAAGATTTCATACTACCTATTAAAAAATCTTTTGCATTGAATTGTATTTGGGATTTTTTACTTAGCAACCCAAAGCTATGGGACAGAATTGCTTTTCATAACATACCCGGCGCATCTAGCAGTATTAATTTATTAAAAGCACTTAGCATTGATTCAAAACTTCGCATCATTGACAATGAAAAAACCAAGTGCCCGGCACTTAGCATCCATGGCGATCCTGAACAGGTTGAAAAAATTCTCAACAAATACAGCAATAGAAGAAAATATAATTACTTTAACAAACTAGGTGTACTAACGGAAAAAGACATTACTGACATCGCAGAGCTAAAAAGCTATCTCCCTGTGTTTTTTAAACAGCATATTGAGCGGTGGGCTAACACTCCCTATCCAAGCTTGTTTAACGAACAAAAGAATCAAGATTTTTATGAAGTCCTGGCAGAAAAACTACTACCAAACAAATCACTTTTATTCTCTGTAGTAGAATTAGATGGTATACCTTTATCCTTCCATTATGGTTTTGATTATAACGCCAAAATTATATGGTATAAGCCATCTTTCAATATGGATTACGCGAAACACTCACCCGGTTTATTGATGATTCGTCACTTATTACGCCATGCATTGGCTAATGATAAAACGGAATTAGATTTTACTATTGGCGATGAAGCATTCAAAAAGCGCTTCACCAATACTGAAAGGTATAACTACAATATCCGAATATTCAAAACCTGGCGCAGTTATCTCTACGCCATGTTAAGAAAACGACTTGACCGTTTAAAACGGTTTATTCAAAAAGAATCACAATGAGAAAGAACAGTATTTTAATTCCAACGTATAATCGAGCGCAGTATATTGCCGGCTCTATTGATAGCGCCATTAATCAAATTGGCATAGATAATGAAATTATTGTCGTCGATGATGGCTCAACTGACGATACCGAAACGGTCCTTAAGCCCTATAAAGACCAAATCACCTATATTAAAACACCTAACCAAGGCCCTGCATTGGCGCGTAACACAGGCATGCGGCTCGCTAACTGTGAATATTTCTCATATCTAGACTCAGACGATCTTTATTATCCTTACAAATCATTATTGCAAGCAACGATCCTTGATCGTCACCCCGAAATTGGCATGGTATTTAGTGAGTTCTCAGCCTTTGATGACAATCAATTTTTCGACGAGTATCATTTAAAAAAATATCATGAATCTGCCTATCAACGCGGACATCTTGATTACACAACGATTTATGATAGAAAAATTAAACTCACTGAACTAAACAACCTGCCAGAAACCTTAATTGAGGTGCTACCTAACCCAGAAAACATCGACATTTACTTTGGCAAGGTCTATCAACACTATCTTTTTAATACGATTGTATTTACCAACAGTATGATGTTTAGGAAAAGTTTAGTAGAAAGAATAGGTTTACAATCTGTACGTTTTGGTATGTTTCATGACCTTGAGTTTGCACTACGATTATGCAAGATGTCAGAAATTGCTTTTGTTAATATCCCTACTTACCAACTACGCTATCATGAAGACCAAATTTCAACTACCAATAAGCCCCAAGGTGGTAAAGTTGCGATTAAGAAACAACAGGATCTATTACGCGTAACAAAAGTTCATATTAACGCATCCCCTGGCTTTCTAAACCAAAATAAAAAAGCCGTACATGCTCAATACGCCAAACTTTGCCGTGCTATTGCAGTACCCTTACTCACACAGCAGCATAAAAGCTCGCAAAAGAACACCACCTACTCGCGCAGAGCCCGAAAATATATTTGTACTGCTTGGCAATATGGCAGAAAGGATGTCCTTTTATTATTGGTAAGTTATCTGCCACACACAATGAGACGTGTTTTTTTCAAACTTCATTCTCTATTTAAAAAATAGCCTCATGCTTGTAACAAAAGCGCTCACGTCCATGGGGTGAGT
>CAZPAE010000320.1:0-4301 GCA_964584455.1 uncultured Thioalkalispiraceae bacterium | reverse complement strand
CATGCCCACGCATAGACTATTCAACAGTAAAACATGATGTATTACGCTCAAATAAAATGGTGACAACGGGTCCACCGCCACAATACTCTAGTGTTTGCATACCTTTAATCACCGTGATTTGCTCATAGGCGCCTACAGGTGCATAAGATGTGGGTGGGTCCATGCGGTTTGGGCAACCACCGTGCACATAGGCACCGTCTAACAATACATTAATACGATTTTGATTTAAGCCACGAATACTCGGATCAGTACCATGGCCTCCCATACGGGAACCGGATACGCCAGGAATGTCTCGCAAAATATCGGCGGATTCACGGCCAAATGTGGATGGATTGGCATCCACCGGCGACATTGCAGGTTGAGATTCTGTACCAATTACCTCAATTGTATCTAATGTTTGAGATGTTTTTTTATCTTGGGCATAAACAACCGGCTGCACTAATGCACAAGCAACCGCTGTTGCCATCGCAGTATAATGTAACTTCATCTGATCTATTCTCCACAGCAATCAACCATTGCCTTATTATGTTTTGTTTATTGAACAACTGAATGGTTTAACAACACGCTTGCACCTATCACAATACAAGCATGTTAGACCTGTGGTGGACCACGTGAAGTGTAGGCGAGAAAATGAAAGGTATTATGTTGATATTGTATGGTTTGATTCATCACTTCAATAACAGCAAACGATTGCCATATATGAAGAGAAACATCAGATGTTAGCGCTGAGCTGGTTGCCAGTAAAAGTTGCCAGATGGGACACTCATGTTGTTGATGCTGAAGCTGTCCCTGATTATCAACATAAACAATTTTATTACCATTGATACTACATAAAACAACAGGCTCGCCCTGTTGATCATGACTGAGCAAGGCGGGCGAAAGAGACAGCATAACCGGCTGTGTCAGAAAACAAGCTATCAACACCCACAATATGACAGCTTTATGTCGTTTTACCACCAAAGGAAAGTGGCCCATTTTGCTTTACATCCCGCTTTTAACGTTCCATTTATACTTAGGTTAAGCAACAGCCTCGCTAAGTACTAATCAAGTTCGTTGATAGCCTGCGCGATGATTTGTAATTGGATGCTACGTTGACCTGCGTACCAATTATCCTTTAGCTTATAAACAAGTTTTGCTTGCTCACCTTCTACTAATGGTAATGCATCGCTGTCTTTTTCTATGGCGTTAAACCAAACACTGACAAACCGTTGGTTGTCCTTGCTTAATTCCAGCCGTAAATGACTACCATCACCTATTGTACGCTGAGAAAGGATTTCGAAGGTGCTACAAAATGTCGCAGGGGGAAAATCCTTGCCCCAGGGTTCTAAGTCACGCAATACATCCAAGGTATCAAACGATAATAGCTGCCCATCGATATCACCATCGACCCAAACAAAGGGCTCTGGCTCCTGTTCACCTAATTGGGCCTTCACTGCTTCCTCAAAAGCCTGACTAAACTGCTCAAAATCGTCAATGGCAATGGTGGCACCAGCCGCACCTTCATGGCCACCAAAACCCACGAGTAAATCTGGATAATAATCTGCCACATATTGCAGTGCATCACGTACATGTAAGCCGGGAATGCCACGAAACGAACCTGAGGCTAAACGTTTGCCTGTTTTATTATTCAATGGCGCATCAGTTTGACGTGCACCTGCACCCTTTGGAGCAAAAATAGCCGCGGGTTTACCAAAGGTTTCAACGATACGACTCGCTGTAATCCCATGTACCCCACTATGTCCATCTTCGAAATATAAAACGATGGATTGTTGCGTCATGTCTTTTGCTAACTGAAAGGCTTTCTCTCTTAACGAGCGTTCGATGCTTTTCCGCAGCTCGTTTTCTGTTTGCAAGGTGGACCAATATTCCCGAGCCTGTTGTTCATCTTGTGCTGTTAAAAACCGAAATCCCGCATCGGCCCAATCTAACCGACCCGCTGCTGCGATAGGCGGTGCGAGTTGAAAACCAATATCTTCGGTACCGGTAATACTTTCACGCTGAGTTTTAAAAACTTTCCAGCAAGGACGTTGGGTTTGGTTAATTAATGCCAAACCTCGTTTCACAAAAGCCCGATTGATATAACTTTTATCGGGTCGCAAAGCAACACAATCAGCCACGGTGGAGACAGCCACATAATCAATGAGCCCGGCTAAACTGGGAATATTATCTCGACAACCTTGTTCCAATAGTAAGGTGCGCACCTTTGCCATGGTAAGAAAGGCCACAGCAGCACCACAAATATAGGGATCGTACTCCGACTCGGTTCGGGTTGGGTTAACAACCGCATAAGCAGAGATAGGTGGCCCTTCCACTGGTAAAGCATGATGATCGGTCACAATCACATCCTTACCTGCCTCAGCTAGCTTTTTGATCCGCGGCTCATCACTACTGCCTTTATCAGCAGAAATGACTAAGCTTGCATCAGACAGTAAAATACGCTCTACCACCGGTTCGGTAATACCGTAACCTTCTGTTAAGCGATGACTGGTAATCACTTCTAATAATTCAGGCGCAACATGGAAGTAATCAACAAAGGCACTCCATAATACAGCGGCGGAACCGGTCCCATCCATATCATGGTCCACGGCAAAAACAATTTTTTCCTGATCTTCAATGGCTTGCACAATACGTTGTGCAGCACGGGCCATATCGGGAATACCAATAGGATCGTCAATATGACTTAAGCTCGGCTCAAACACACTTTCCCTACTCACCGGCTCATCAATACGCTTGGCCAGTAGATCGGCGAGCCAAGGCTCAATACCTTGTGCTAACAAATGTGATTGGATATCTTTATTAATTTGACGATAACGAATCGTCGGTGTGGGTAATGGTTTTTTTGTTATCAATGTCATTGACGGCCTTTATCAATAACCATAATCAGTGCGTAGTTGTAAGATGCGCGCTGGAAAAGCCTTATTACGTCGCCACCATGACGTTAATCGTTTTTTGGTTAATTGCAAACTGATCGTATCACTATAAATCGTTAAATGATCTAACCGATCCTGCTTTAACATATCAAACAAAGGAGCAATAAATCGATTTTCAAAATCCGACAAATAGTCAAACCAAGCAAACACATCATTTTGTTTAATCGCCGTCATTTGCTCGGTTAATACCATTAAATGTGTTTGATCTGGTGCAGAGGCTAATAGGCTTGCATCCAACTTCTCCGGTAAAACCTGGTAACGAATATCACATGCGTCACTGATTTCCTGCACAAAGTGATCGTTACTGTATACCACATCAACAATTTTTTCGTACTGATAATCACGCCCCCCACCCCATAACCATAAACTATTAACAGTAGGCTCTTGACGTAATTCACGTTGCTCATTCACGCTATGTGTATAAAGCAACATTTGTAATTCGTTCAATAATGCTTGCCAACGGGAGGCGTCTTGGCCTTGCGGCTGATAAGATTGGAGACGCTGTTGCATAACATCATAGATGCTCTGTGTTGTCAGTGCAAAATCACCTTCTAGCAACCATTGGTGTGGCTGGTAATAATGAATACGTAACCCATCTTGTGCCAAATGCTGGTTTAGATCTTCGATTAAATGTTGCGCTTCATGGGCACTCAACTCAATGCCTTCATTGGCCACTAATACTGCTTCATCTTGATCAATTTGCACATGAACCGGATCAAGGCACCACATGGCCTCTGTTTGCAAACCACATCGCTGGGCACGTAGTTTTGCCACCGGTAATGCAGTCTCTGACTCAAAGGCCAGCCCTACCCCATGTAATATGCGTGCTTCAATGCTGGTTTTATCAAGTGCTTGTAATTGGCTAACACTGAATAAGCGTGTTAAACAAGGAAGTTGTTCTGTGGCTGGCCAATCTTGGGCCGGCAATGCTTCTAAAGGCACTGCCGGTCCTAATAAGCCAGGATAATAGAGGGTACAACTCATCACAGGACGGATGGGTACCTAATATTACATGTTATCAAGAATGGCCTTCTTCACACTATCCAGTGTGGCATCCACAGTTAACATGTTGCCGCCGCTTTGCTTTATCGCGGTATCGGGATCTTTTAAACCATGCCCAGTAAGGGTACAAACAATTTTGCTACCTTCAGGAATTTTACCGTCTTTGATATCACGTAAAGCACCGGCTACTGAAGTGGCCGACGCAGGCTCACAAAAGACACCTTCTTTTTCGGCTAATAGTTTTTGGGCTGCTAAAATTTCTTCATCGCTACACTCATCAAACCAGCCTTGTGATTCTTTTTGTACATCCCAGGCTTTATCCCAACTTTGCGGATGACCAATGCGAATAGCTGTGGCAACGGTTTCTGG
>CAZPAE010000319.1:0-4305 GCA_964584455.1 uncultured Thioalkalispiraceae bacterium | reverse complement strand
AAAAATCTTACGTGAACGCAAGCATCGGCCAAACAAGTATGCCGCTAAGTCACGTTTGCCCATGGTCGACCGGTTGGCGTTTTCTTCCATTGATAATGCATTATTTGGTGATGAAGCAGCGATGCAACGATTGCTCAATATGATTCGCCGTAAGGGAAAACATGTTGGGTTGGGCATTGCAACCGGGCGTAGTTTAGCCAGTGTTACTCGATTATTTAAAAAGCATCAGCTTCCGATGCCCGATATGCTGATTACGTCAGTGGGAACGGTGATTCATTATTCCCATGAGGGACGAGGGCTGGTTGAGGACTTACACTGGAAACAGCATATTGATTATCGTTGGGAGCCCAAGGCCTTATTAAAAATTATGCGCCGTGTCCCCGGTATTACATTACGATCAAAATCAGAACAGACACCCCATAAAATCAGTTATCAATTTAATCCTGATATTACACCTTCGCCGAGAGAAATTAAGATTTTATTACGCCAGTATGATTTGCATGCCAAAATCGTGGTAACACAAAAAAAGTTTATGGATTTGTTACCGATTCGAGCATCAAAAGGGTTGGCTATTCGTTACCTTGCGATTAAGTGGGGTTTGTCATTGGATCGAGTGTTTGTGGTTGGCGATTCGGGTAACGATGAAGAAATGCTACTAGGGGATACATTGGCTGTGGTTGTGGGCAACCATAGTCCTGAATTAGCCAAGTTAAAGGGGAAAGATCGTATCTACTTTGCGCGGGGCGATTATGCTAATGGTATCCTAGAAGGCTTAGAGCATTATCAGTTTTTAGCTGAATCCGTAGTAACGGAGGATAAATAAACTACTTAGATGCGTTATATATGGCTTGTTGAATCGTATCAATGTAAGCAGGGTGATAATGGGAAATGCCTTCGAGTACACCGGCACAGTAATTACCATTGAGGCCTAAAAAGCCGCCTTTGGCAATATACAGTGATTGATTTGCCTGATTGGCATTAGCTTTTTGTCTTGCTTGGTGTTTAACCATGTCGTGACTGTTTTTTACCAGTACCGCATTAATGTCACTGGCAATAACGGCCATGTCATTACCGCTGTCGCCAGCGAAGAGGGTATTATCGATAGTAAATTGTTGTGTTTGCATCAGGTGTTTAATGGCATGATACTTTGAGGCATGTTTTGGCAAAATATCAATGAAGCCAGTATTTTCTGTTTCATCAATGCTGTCAATAATATTAAAAGCGATAGGAATAGATGACAGTATTTGGTTAATACGGTTGAATAATGAAGAAGTGATTAATTCTGGTTCAATGTAATAACTGAGCTTATAAGTATTTTGTTTTTCCGGTTCTTGTAAGCGTAGTTCGGTAATTGGTGTTAAATGGGTTGTAATTTGTTTTCGGGTGATATCAGACCAATCTGTGGCAATATGGTCAATCCAAGTTTGATCTAATTGCCATTGTTGTTGGTTGATATGATAGATCATCGAGCCTACATCGGTAATCGCAAAATCAGGCTCAGGAATGTGATATTGCTCAATGGCTGCTTCAACCAGTTTTTTATCACGACCGCTGACATAGGCGAGCTTGATGCCGGTCTGTTGAACAAAATACTGGAAGAAATCACGGCTCCCCATGGATTCTGGATGTTGGCCATTGGGTAAAACGGTGCGGTCTAGATCGCAACACAGCAATAATTCGCTCATAAATGCGTTCCTAAACTGAGCGAACTGAGTACATACAATAGGCTGTCATCAGGAGAGGTTATTTTTTGTGAGTACATCGTCATTCAAACTTATTATTGTGATGTGTTACCACTTGGGCGTTTTGCTAGACTTAAGTAAAAACAGTAATTTATTCAATCTTAGACAAGAACGCAAGCAATGCAATAACAGTAGAAAACAATCATGACCCGTGTATTACAATTTGGACAACATCAACTACATATTTTTTCCGATTTAGCGGCATTAAGTATTGGCACAGCGGAATATGTAAACAGTTTAGTGCAAACTACATCGCCTTTTTATATTTCACTTTCAGGCGGCAGTACGCCAAAACGGCTCTATGAATGTTTAGTTGAGATGACAGTATCATCCACCTTGCTTAATCAATGGCACGTGTTCTGGGGGGATGAGCGCTATGTGGCACATGATCATGTTCAAAGTAATTACAAAATGGCCTGTGATGCCTGGTTAAATAAAGTGCCGATTCCAGCGCAGCAAATTCACCCCATACCCACCCATTGTGATGATATTGCCGATTGTGTTGCACAATACCAACAATTGCTCACACACTTGCCCACACAAGACGGTTATCCTTGCTTTGATTTAGTGTTACTTGGCATAGGGGATGATGGCCATACCGCCTCATTATTTCCGGATACGTCAATTTTACAAAATTACCAAGACAGTGTTGCCAGTGTTTATGTTGATAAATTAGCTGCTTGGCGGGTGAGTTTGACTTATCCAATACTCAACCATGCCAAAAAAGTACTTGTGTTAGTTAGCGGAGAAGGTAAAGCCGAGATATTACAACACGTCATCTCAGGAACACAGAAAGGTTATCCCATACAGTCAATCGATAATCCAAATGGGATGTTATGGTTTGTAGATGAAGCAGCAGCAAGGTTAATAGAGTCATGTGGTTCTTAGCAGGCGATATCGGTGGTACTAACACACGTTTATTGGCTTGTCAGTGCGATGACGTACATTTAGAAAAAACTGTTAGCCAATATTATGCCAGCCAAGACTATGCTTGCTTTAGCGATGTGTTGCGTATCTTTTGTGATGAACTCAAACTAGATCAGATTAAAGCGGCTTGTTTTGCGGTTGCCGGTCCAGTTTCCCAAGGTGTTGCTAAGATCACCAACCTGCCTTGGCAAATTGATAGCCATGAGATCATGGCCGCGTTGGATACAAAACAAGTTTCCCTGATCAACGATTTTGCTGGGGTGGCACAAGGTATTGAGGTGCTAGCTGAAGACGCGTTTGAAGTCATTCAACCTGCGGTGGCCTCACAAGGTAGTCGGGTTGTTTTAGGGGCAGGGACCGGACTTGGCGTCGCGATTATCTCTGCCCAGGGTGAAATTATTCATAGTGAGGGGGGACACAGTGGGTTTGCGCCAACCGATACCGAAGAACATGCATTACTTGATTATTGGCAAGCAAAATTACCCCGTGTTAGTAACGAAACCTTTTTGTCAGGCGAGGGTATTAAACGCATCTATGAGTTTTATCGTGAGCGCTTGCCACAACAAGTTGATCCTAGTATCCCGTTAGAGGCTAAGGCCATTAATGAGCAAGCCAAAACCTATAAACAGCCGGTGGCATTAAAAACCCTACAACGTTTTGCGGCGATTTATGCTTCGGTCGCGGCGGATTTAGCACTTATTACGCGGGCCAGTGGTGGTGTTTATTTGGCTGGTGGCATTGCACCGACCATTCTACCTTTCTTACAAAGTGATGCCTTTGTGCAAGCATTTAATCATAAACCACCGATGCAGGCATTATTAGCCAAGATACCGGTGAAAGTGATCCTCGATACCCAGGTAGGATTATTGGGCGCACTCAACTATGCCCGCAAAAGGCATGACCACATCATTTAACAATATTGTCAATTGAATTACGCCAGGTTTGATCTTCCCGGTCAAACAACTTGCTATCGTTGGGTCCCCAACTACCTGCCGCATAAGTATGAATATAGTCTTGTTGTGTGTCCCATACCTTTAGGATGGGATCAACCACTTCCCAGGCATAGTGGATTTCATCAAACCGCAAGAACAATGAAAAATCATTTTGTAATACGTCTAACAGCAGTGCCTCATAGGCATCCAGTTGCACGCCACTGATGCCACAGTAACTGGCATCGAGTTGCGTGGTATGATTGACCAGCTCTAATCCCGGTTGTTTGACTTGTAGTTCCATGCGTAAACATTCATTAGGCTGTATGCCCAGTACAATCCAGTTAGGAGCTAGTTCTTCAATTTGTGTTTTACGAAATAATTGTTGTGGTGGGTGTTTTAAACGGATGCTAATCACCGAACTGTTTTCTGCCATGCGTTTACCGGTACGTAAATAAAACGGCACGTTCCGCCAGCGCCAGTTATCGATATACAATTTCATTGAAGCATAAGTTTCTGTGACACTGTTACTGGGAATACCATCTTCTTCTAAATACCCAGCGACTTTTTCATTACTCACTGTGCCATTGGTGTATTGAGCACGAAACGCATGGGCACTAACCGAGCGTTTAGAAATAGGGCGGATAGATTTCAATACCTTTACTTTTTCATCGCGTAATGATTCGGCATCCATGGTGGCAGGGGGT
>CAZPAE010000318.1:0-4311 GCA_964584455.1 uncultured Thioalkalispiraceae bacterium | reverse complement strand
ATACAAGGGTCCTGCATATCTGCCGGGGTGTTATTAATGGTCGTTGCGCTATCTGATGCCAAGATAGTATGGAACTCTCGCATGGCGGCAACAGCTTCCGGCATTAATTTTTTGACACTCACCACATCCAAACAGGTTTGACCATTGGTCACATAGCGACGATGTTCGGGTGCTTGTCCCGCCACCTTGGGTGCATCTTGCACATCATCAATAACATTCACCGTATGTTTTAATTCAAATGGCTCAGACACATCCGCTTGTTTAGGATCCACTGTCATCACAGTTTTACGTTCGTGATTCACACTGTAAATACGACGTGTTTGGCGATTCAATAAGATGTAAGTTTCTGACTGCTCACCATCATCAAAGCGCAAAAAGTCTTTTGTTACAAATACTCGAGTTTGATAAGGCTCGACGCCTTCTTCCTCTTCGATAAACAAAAAGTAATATGAAACCGGTGTCGACGACTGACAACCTAACAATGTAATTACAGCGAAAAAGAAAATAAATTTTTTCATTTTATTATCCAACTTGATGTAAATAAGCTAATTCTTCTGCAGTAAACCCGGCTTTCTTGCGCATTTCAACATCAAACGGGCCACGTATCGACCCTTTCATGTATTGCTCAACCAGTGCAATGAATGTTTCTAATGGTGCGACTTCACGTTGTGCACAAAAATAACGATACCACTTGGTACCTATCTCCACATGCCCTACTTCATCGGCTTGAATAATCTTAAGCACATCAACAATCGCCGTATCACCGACACTTTGTAGTTTGTTCATAATTGACGGTGTGGCATCTAAGCCTCGCGCTTCCATCACCCGCGGCACTAACGCCATACGCACCAAAACATCGTGCCCGGTTTCTACAGCCATTTCCCATAGACCGTTATGCGCCACAAAGTCACCATATTGGTAACCTAAATTCTCCAGTTGTTCCGCTAACAAACTAAAGTGATAGGCTTCTTCACTGGCCACTTGTAACCAATCAGCATAAAACTCATCGGCTAAGCCTCGAAAGCGATAAACCGCATCTAACGCCAAGTTAATGGCATTAAACTCAATATGGCAAATCGCATGGACTAATGCCGCTTTACCCTCAGTGGTATGAGGACTACGCTTCGACAACTGTTTAGGTGCAACTAATAAGGGTTTATCAGGCCGACCGGGAATAAGCAGGGGTTTCACTTCACCCTCATCAACCGCCACATATTGTTTGTTTAACCAATCCAAACGCAATTGCTGCGTGGCAACCACCTTTTGCGTGGGATCGGTTTCCATTAAACAGCTCAGTGCGGCTTCATGGACATTGTGATGGGTCGACATAGACGACATGGCGGTATTGTATCAAGAACCCGTGCCCTGGGGCAGTTTAAGCCCAATCACCACATCTCTCACATTGGTCCCGGTAGGACCGGTGTCAATTAAATCACCCGATGCCGCCAGAAACGCCCCAGCATTGGCATGCGTTAAACAATCCTGCGCATCCCATCCATCGAGCGAACCGCGTGACAGGGTTTGGCCATCCACCATGGCACCAGCGGCCACACCCGGCCCATCACTGCCATCAGACCCCGCGGCTAATAACACAACATCAGCTTGATCTGCGATAGCCATGGCCACCGCTAAAGCCAAATGCTGACAGCGCCCACCTTGCCCAGGCTCAGCGGGCAAATCCACCACCGTTTCGCCGCCCCAAACATAGACACCTGGCGATGAAGATAATAAACACTGGCTAATCTGCTGTGCCATGGCCAACACCTCGCCTTGCAACGCACCTTGATACTGCACCGACCATGATGCTTCACAGGCACGTATCACTTGTTCACACAAACGTTGATTATCGGCCAAGATAATATGTTCAATGGTTTTAAACACCGCACTATCTGAACTGGGCATAACAGGTACATCTGTTTGCATTGCCTGAATCCACGCCGGTAAATCAAATGCCTCATTACCCGACATGGCAGGTGCCAATAATCCGGAGCCAATAATCGCTGGTTGATTATCCGCTACATCAGAAAGCGAAAGTTGCACACAATGGGGTGTGTTCAAATATGAGGTTAATCGTCCGCCTTTAATACAAGAAACCGACTGACGTACTTGGTTAACGCGTTCAATGGGCCAGGGTTGTGATAATAACCATGTATTGAGTTTTGTTAATAAACTGAGATCACCCTTAGCAGGCAATACCTCAGCTAAAGCAGAAGTACCACCGGAAACTAGCATTAGCAGCGTTTCATCGGGCTGCACCTTGGCCACAAACTCACACAACCCTTGCCCGGCTAAGAGGCTCTTCTCATCAGGATAAGGATGCCCAGCCTCTATCACCTTCACTTGCCCATCGACTTGATTCACATGACCGTACTTGGTCACTAACAATGCGCAAACCAGGCGATCTTTTAAATAATCCTGTGCGCCTTGCAACATACTTGCTGCAGCTTTGCCGATGGCAACCACCTTTACCTTTGGGGTCGGTAAGGGTGAATGCACTAAATAATCATGAACACAAAATGCCCCATTCACCGACGCTAAGGCTTCTGAAAAGATTTTTAACAATTCACGCCGAGCTGACGCTAGTTGTTGATATTCTTCTAGTTTATTGTCTTCAACCATAGCTTGAAGCAAGCCTATTACCTTGTTCAAAAAAGTGTCTTGTGTTGACGCTTAAACGCATTTTTGCTTTAGTCAGTCAACCTTGTTGTCACACTGGAGTTCATCATGCGAATGCCCAAATCGATATATGAAAGTTATCCAGTTCTTTATATTCTGTTTGGTATTAGTGCCATTAGTCAGGCCCAGAGCTTTTTGTTACTGGTTAGTGGACTCAGTCTAAGCCTAGGTGGCGTTGCCGTACTCACCATGCGGCGTAATTACCGGCTCGCCAAACAACACTTGGTGGGCCCCATCGAGTACTCAGCCTCACTCTCACACAGCCAACACTAAATTTCGCCTCGTCATCTTCCCATACTCGCGTTATCATAGATAATACGAGTATTTTTTATGGGTCATAGCAATAATATAAAATTAGGTGTCGGTGCCGTCGTGTTTCATGACGACAGTGTCTTACTGGTTCAGCGTAACAAACCACCCTATCAAAACCAATGGGCTATTCCTGGTGGCATGGTCGAATTTGGCGAAACACTACAACACGCGGCAGAACGTGAGATCTTGGAAGAAACTGGTATCACTATCAAAGCCGGTGAACCTATTTTTAGTTTTGATATTATCCAGCAAGAACAAACAAAAACAACCCGTCATTATGTTGTCATCGATTTACTGGCAGAGTACATCGAGGGAACACCACAAGCGGGTGATGATGCACAACAAGCAGCATGGATAAGTAAACAACAACTTTATTCATTAGATGTTAATCATATGACATTACAACTGCTAAAAGATAAATTTAATTATTAACAACAAAAGTTCAGCGGTACGGTAATACAATTATGTCAACAACACAGCAATTCGACTGGGTACACGAATCCTGTTTTGGTAAATGGTTCCTTAATACAAAAACCTGGGTCACACGGGTATTACAAATTGCGTTACATGATCTCGTCACACTAATGGATGAATCACAAACTCATCCAGATACCATCTTGGATATCGGTGTTGGTTTTGGCAAATCACTATGGAATCTTGAGCAACAATTTAAACCCAAAAAGTTGATCGGCCTAGATGTAGATAAGGCAATATTAATTGACGCACAACAACAAGCAGCGAAATGCCAAGCAGAGGTTGAGTTTGTTCATAGTGATGCCTCATCAATTCCACTACCAGACAATCATGTTGATATGATATTTTGCCATCAAACCTTTCATCATATTATCGATCAAGAACAAGCCATCAGTGAGTTTTTTCGAGTCTTAAAACCTGGTGGTGTTTTATTGTTTGCTGAATCCACTAAGGAATATATTCACTCATGGATTATTCGCTGGTTGTTTCGGCATCCCATGGATGTACAAAAAACCGCACAAGAATATCTGGCACTCATTAAACAAGCGGGTTTCACATTTAGTGATAAGAATATTTCCTACCCTTATCTTTGGTGGAGCCGTTCTGATCTCGGTTTAATGGAACGCTTATTCCGTCAACCTATTCCTGCCAATAAAGAAGAGACCCTATTAAACTTAGTTGCCACAAAACCTATCAACTAATGTATTAAAGCCGGTCCAAGCCACGCGCTAAATCAGCTTGTATATCATTGACATCCTCTAAGCCGACAGCAATACGCACTAAACCATCACCTATCCCCGCTGCGGTTCTTTCTTCTGATACATGACTGTATAACCAGCGACCGTCGCC
>CAZPAE010000317.1:0-4349 GCA_964584455.1 uncultured Thioalkalispiraceae bacterium | reverse complement strand
TGAGTTGCAGTGGTGAGAACCTAGATGGTTTAAATGCATTTGTTACCATGAATGGCCGACGTATTGCTGATGCGCAAGCCATTAGCGGAAACAGTTTTGATGTCACTATTCCGGCTGATATGGATGAAGGCTTCCATCAAGTTCGGATTGATATCTCACGTTTGTACCGTACCACTTTTGTATTTGAGGTGACGCCGTGAAGCCAGAGCAGGTGCATTTCGAACAACACGATAAGCCGGGCTATCACGATGGTATGGCACACATTGCAGCAGAATTGGCACGGCTCGACAGAATATTACAAATTCGAGTAGAGGAATTGCGCCAACAAGCCCGCGAACAAGAACATTATGCGGCTGCTTTGCCTACTTATGTCTCTCACGATGAAGTGGATTGGTTATTGTCAACCCAGGGCGATGATATCAGCGCCAATACGGATACTTTATCCGAGGCATACCAAGCATTAAGTGATTGTGAAGCGCATATTGAGTCAGCTATTCAGATAAGTTTAGAACAAGAAGTAAGTCTACCCTTGGTAAATTTAGCACGGTTGTTTAACCTAACATGGCTGGAATATCAGCTCATCGTTGTTTGTTTAGCACCGGAGTTACGGCGTCGCTATGACCGCATCTATGCCTATTTACAAGACGATATCACCCGCAAGAAACCTAGCCTCGATTTAGTTTTGCAATTATTTTGTCGCTCAGAGCAAGAACGTTGGCAAGCCAGAAATTTGCTCAATCCTGAATCTAATCTAATTAAATTTAACTTAATCAGAATAGAAAAAGATGCTCATAGTCCTTCAGGCTCTAGTGGTTTAGCCAGCTTCGTATCACTGGCACCGCGGATTTTACAATATTTATTGGGTGCCAATATGATTGCAGCATCCATTCAACCCTATGTAGATATTTTATCAGCTAAAGATGTATCACATTTAGAGTGCTTACACCCAGCAGCATTTGCGCAAATACAACAAACCATCTCGCAACATGAGCAGCAACATAGCCGTGCACAATTAGTCTATTTGGCCGGTAGCCAAGGCATGGGGCGCTGCACATTGGTTTTACAAGCATTACAAACCTATGCGCAAGCATTATTAGTGGTGGATCTGGCTGTGATAAAACAGGCACATCTGGATTTTGTGTCAACCATTCGAAACATATTGCGTGAAAGTATCTTACTGCAAACACCTATCTACTTTAAAAACATTGCTGCGTTACAGCATGTGGAACAACCTGACCTGGGCCTAGGCTTGCTCGACAAGCTATTAGCTGAACATGCGTGGGTTTATTTTGCGGATGGTGCCAATGCCGGGCAGGTAAGCCAAGCCTTTATACACCTTGAGGTGGATGTTATTACAGTCAAAGCGCCTACCATTGTGCAACGCAAGCAACTATGGCAAAACTATGTTGCTGCATATGATATTCAGTTAGCTGATCCACAAAAGCTAACTAGCTTAGCCGAAAAATTTATTTTATCACCGGATCAGATTCACAGGATTATTCGGGCTGTGACTAAAAATAATTCGGTAGACTATGCGCAACTAGTTAAGGCTTGTCAGGCTCAGTCTAATCAGCGATTAATGAATTTAGCTACCCGGATTCCCCCTGGCTATCATTGGGATGATTTGATCTTGCCCGATGAAACAAAGCAAGTACTACAAACCGTATGTCACCAAGTTAATCATAAGTTTAATGTATTTAGCCAATGGGGGTTTGATGAAAAGGTACGTTATGGTCGTGGCTTAAGCGTTCTGTTTTGTGGTAGCCCAGGTACGGGTAAAACCATGGCGGCACAAGTCATCGCAAACCAACTGAGCCTTGATTTATACAAAATTGATCTATCCAGTGTGGTGAGTAAATACATTGGTGAGACAGAAAAAAACTTAGACCAAGTGTTTACCGAGGCAGAAACCAGTAATGCCGTATTGTTCTTTGATGAATGTGATGCATTGTTTGGTAAGCGTACCGAAGTATCAGATGCCCACGATCGCTATGCCAATTTGGAAGTGAGCTTCCTGTTACAAAAAATGGAAGAATATGATGGCATTGTAATTCTTGCTACCAATTTACGTGGCAATATGGATGATGCCTTCATTCGCCGCATTCGCTTTATTATCGAGTTTCCTTTCCCCGATGCTGTGAGTCGCGAACAAATTTGGCGGCGGTCCTTCCCGCAAAAGGCACCACAAGATTCAAATATTCCATTTGATACTTTGGCGCATAAAATTAAATTAGCCGGCGGTAATATTAAAAATATTGTGTTAAATGCCGCGTTTCATGCATCACAACAGGACGATGCTATTGGTCTTCGACATATTCTGCAAAGTGCTAAGTCGGAGTATCAAAAAATTGGTAAGTCCTGGAATGATAACTTAATTGCTAACCCAGAGGATACGGTACAGTGAGTGGCTTCAGTGGCAAACCAAAAATATTAAAAGGGGCCTTTGTCGAATATGGCTTAAGTTTGCCACCGTTATTTGTGGTATTTCAATTTAACCCTGAACAATTAACCCGTAGCCGTAGTGTTCGGTTTGGTGGTTTATCCGGTTCGTCAAGTGAACAAGAGCAAACAACTGAAACCACCAGTACCGAAACTACAGAGCAAGGGCAAACACAACAACAAACTAGAACCAGTGCCGTATCTCGGGAGAATAACCTACGTAGTTTACATCAGCGCGAATTCGAAGAATCAGACCACTTAATGGGCGTGCAAAAGGCACAAACCGCCGAGTTTATGGAAGAGTCCATTAGTTTTGATATTCGCCTTGATGCAACCGATGATATGAATAATGGCAATATTATCGCTGGCGAGTTTGGTATTTTGCCGCAATTATCCACCTTAGAACTGATGACCATGCCAAAGAACGAAAGTCTGATTGCTAATTTACTAAGCGGGTTTGAAGGTGGGTTTGACTTTACTAACAAAGATAAACCACCGGTGGTGTTGTTTATATGGGGCTATACACGTGTTCTACCCGTCAACTTAAATCGTATTAATATCCAAGAAACTGAGTTTAATACCATTTTGAGCCCAACGCGCGCTACTGTAGGGGTTGACCTCACTGTTATCGAAGGGAATAACACCAATATTCCTTATACCTATTCCAAAGCCCTAAAAGAAGTCATGTCGGTATTAAATCTAGCTAACGTGACAGATTTAGATAATGTATTGATCCCGGGATAAATTATGTTTCGAAAACAATCACGCTATTACAAACTCAATGCCTCGGTTGCACCGAATAAGGATGGTGTCATGGTGGAAGGTAAGCAATTGCGTGATTTACCTGAGGTGGAAGGTAAGGTGTTTTATCGTTTAGAGTCTGGGGATCGCTTAGACCATTTAGCCTATAAATTTTATCAGCGACCTAAACAATGGTGGCATATTTGCGATGCCAACCCAGAGTTCTTATCACCTCGAGATTTACTCGGCCAATCCCCGGAGAAACAATTAGGTATAGATTTATCTTGGCTAGGTTATCAGCCAGACTGGTATGGCTTAGCACAAAAGCTGAAGCGCTTACCTGGTGTGCGCGATGTGCTACGAGGTAATGCGGCGCAGCCACTGGCAATAAAAGATATTACCTATAGTGTCACCGATACCCTAGCTGATTTGGCAGTGGGCTTACAGACTGAATTTGATCAAGCGCTATTACTGCAAACGATTTCAGCACCGTTAAATGCCGCATTCGCTGCAGCTGGAATCACGCTGGGTAGCCAAATTAAAGCCACCCAGCCCGCAGAAGGGCAATGGGACGTGGACGATAGTGAAAACCAACAATTACTGCGTTGTGTGTTAATCGACGTACCCAATGTAATTCGGGTTTATACCACTACTATCCAATATAGCTGGCATTATCAAGTAGGGTATAACCAAAACATCATCGATCAACAAACCTTATTAGATCAGATTACCTCAACAGGTTTTGAGATTGAGCAACACGCATTAGTCGGGCGTGTGGGTAAGAAAATTCATGTGCCGCCTAAGTATATTGGTTAAATAAATGCAACACGACTTCTTACAAATTGAAATTGATGGCGAAGAAATAGATGAAGTCTATGCCGAATTAATTCGCCTCGATGTTGAGCTGGATGATGAGATGGCCTCGGTGTTTCGTTTGAAAATGACCATGCTGGTTTTTGATGGGAGTTGGTCCATTTTAGATGATGACCGGGTTCAGTTATGGAAGCCGGTCAAAATTACGGCCGGTTTTGAAGATGACTCTGAAGAGTTAATGGATGGTTATATTACACAGATAAAACCAGATTTTTCGGCAAATCCAGAAGATGCCACCATCGAAATCTGGGGCATGGATAAAAGCATCTTAATGGATCGGGTTGAGTACTTGAAGG
>CAZPAE010000316.1:0-4364 GCA_964584455.1 uncultured Thioalkalispiraceae bacterium | reverse complement strand
GTGCTTTTTCGCGAGAGCACGGAACGCTGCAGTGACGACTTCGTCAGGCGCGTTTTCCTCCACGTAGAGCGCCTCGAAGGCGTTGGGCTGGCTTACCCCTCCGCTCATCGAAGCGGCGCCCACAGACGCTCCTGCGGCTGCCATTTGCCACGTGTCGGGGAGGCTGCTCCAATCAACTGTGTACCCTTGTCCGCGAGCCCACCCTGCTACGGAGTGAACCCAAGGCCAGTGGATTTCCCACGTACTGTGTTCGTGATTCCAACGGCGCCGACTTGCAGGACGGACGCCCGCTTTGACTGTGGTGAGCAACTTGCCAATGGCTCCATCTAAGCGAATCCAGTGATCGCCCACTTTAGACATCACCAAGTGCATCAGAAATACACACGCACGAGCTTCATGAAGCCGTGGTTTCGCTCCCAACCTTTAGCAATCACTCCGGGTCTACGAATCGCGTTACCGCCGCTTCCGATAGGAACGTCATCGATTCCCTTGTCACCAGGAGTAATAAACTTGCGAATCACCAGGATGTCCTTGTAAGGAACAATGGCTTGCAGATGTTTCCTGCGTCCGCCTCGGTCCTCAACTTGCAAGACAAGCGTACCATTGATGCTGTCGTTCTGTGTAATGAAACCTAAGAACGTCGTGCGTGAATAATTTTTTGCGCGAAGGGATCTTCCGCCAGCCGATGCGCGACCAGGCAAGAGCTTTACTTGTTTTTCCCTTGGCATAAGGACTGGTTCTAGATGTCTGCCTGCTTTCATCGCGATCCGGACCACGTCACCTTGAAAAAGTCGAGAAACGTGAACTGGTGCTTCGGGATTTACGTAAGCAGGTTCAAACGTTTGGTACGAAACATGCAGACTGTGGTCTTCATCTTCAGTGTCAAGGATGTCCTCGCATAGTGTGATGGTTCCCAGAGCCGGATCGGTTTCCACATGGAAATCTGCGTCTTGCAGCATCCCATTGCGCCAAACACTGACAGTACCTGCTATGTAGGGAGGCTTTCTGACCGTGTATACGGTCTTGCCCGATACCACCGTAGGTGTCAGGTCTTCCCAAATTTCATTGGGACACGCCATCAGCAGACCACCAACGGCTGGTAGTCCACTTGCAGGGATTCATCAGCATCTACGATTTCGCAGATTTCGAAGCTCGTTCCACCTAGCTCAGTGACGAACTCTTTTTCTTGCAGCTGACCGTTCCAGAACACGAATACAGTTCCAGGAACGTATGTTGCTTGCGTAGTGAATGAAGTCACTACACCATCCGGTGTCAGCTCTTCACGTCGTCTTGGTCCAGCCATTATTCGGGCGTGTAATCGATTCTCAAGTCTTCGCCCGTTTTTGGAGCGATAGCCCATCGAATGGTGTCGAATCCAGTAGAAGGACCGCCTGACTCTATAGCTTCGTAGTCACAGCCAGGTCCCTCAGCTTGCAAGATGCCGTTGCGGTAGACTTGTTCGTCTTTGTCGCCTCCAGTATGGCGGAACGTTTCAGGCGCAGTGAAATCTACATTGACGCCGTCAATAGTGCCGCTTAGCTCTTGGCGGTGCTTTCGAAGTCCCTGCGCAAGAAGAGTTGCGAGGTCAATGGCAGGGTCGTCAAACCAGTTGCCTGAAGCATCGATGATGCGTCGCAGCTGGCTTCTAAGATTGTTTAGGTCTTGTTCAAGCTGGATCGGTGCCGTCTCCATGACGGAACCGTTTGGCTGTTGGTCGTCATAGGTCTCGCTGTTCCGGGCTTGCTTGGCCTGGCGTATGCGAATGACCTTGGCCATCTATTCTTAGATTATTCCAAGAGCCCAGTGAGGAATCAACCACACTAGAAATGCGATGATCACGCCAATGAAAGACCATCTAGCAATTTTGCCCCATGCGCCCATTTCTTGAAGGCGGTCTTGAGCCGCCCATATCTGAGCTGACAGCGTGTCACCAGGACCTTTTCGCACTAAAGCGACGATTTCCAGGATCAGACCTAAACCTATCCATACGAGCCAGGAGACTAGCCAAGACTTCTCCACCTTCTCAGGAGCTACTTCATCAACTCTATCTAGGTCTGTCATGACAATGCTACGACGATGTAGTCACGGACTGTGGTACCGTTCACGTCGATTACGTTGTTGAGCCAGGAAGTGTCTGCGTCAGCTGTGATGGCGTCTCTGAGTGCGTTGCTGGAAGTCTCGATGAAGTCGATGGTCTCTGCCTCAAGAGCGCCCATGTAAGCGATGCCTATTGCAACGGCAGATGGAATGTCCCCAGACGTGTGTGTGGCTGCAAGAATTCCTACGACGTCCATGGATAGAATGTCGATCACGTTTCGACGACGACGCCGCCCTTCTTCACGAGAATCTTTGTTGTCGTAGAATTTGTGCCGTGTTTTGGATCCGCCCTCTGTGCCGTCTTCCCGGTACCATCGAATCGTTTGCGTTCTCTCAACTGCGAATCCACCTGCGTTCAACGTGTATTCGAAGTCTTCACGCACAGCCAGATCGTTGCCTTCTTTCTCACCGAGAGCATTGAGCCAGCCTTCTAGCATGTAATCGATGCGCGTAATGCGACCGCGCGTGTACGAGACGATCGGATACAACCGTCTCGTCAATCCTGTAATGTAGTTAACATCAAACGGGATATCGTCTAGTTTGTGCGGTGGAATCCAGATGAATCGGTACAGCTTGAAGTGATTCCACTTTTCGTGAACTTGATGCCAATCTTCTGATTGGACTGTCAATTCAGCCATTCCTGTGAAGAACCGATCGGTTTCGTCCAACGACGCGTAGTAGTAGATATCGTTGTGGCAGTAGAGATTGTCTCCGAAACCAATGTCGCGCTGCGCTATGAAAGCGGCTTCTCGCGAATCGAACTGCTTGACCCAAAATGTTATTTCACTCATATGATCCCCCACTTCGTAGCGAAGTAGCCTTCAAGCTGAGCAATCTGCGCTTGAGACAAAGCGAAGTCGTACAGAATCCACTCAGACATGAACCCTGCCCAGTTGTTCAAGGCTTCGCCTGTGTACCGAGATCCCACGGTAGTTGTGTCGTTCCAAGAGTGGTTCGTGTATCCCGCATCTGACCGAATCGATGTTCCGTTAACCCGCAGTTCGGCAGTAGGTACACGGTCTTCGTCAAACACTGCGACGCTGTACAAAATTGAAGATTCAGCAACACCTGGAGAGCCAAGAAAAGCATCTCTGAAGTACCAGTTTCCTTGCGCAGGGTTGTTGAGCCAGTACAGGAATCGCGCATCGGCTAGAACATCAATGTTGTAGAAAGTTCCACCTGTCTGCTGTCCGACGAAAGCGCACGTCACCGGTCCATTCGGCTTCGCGAATCCCGGAGTCGCGCGCAGTCCGTGTTGTGTTCCGTCAATCTGGACAGTTGGCTGTCCTGCCAAGCCTGTAGACAAGAATGTGGGACGATCAGCTCCTGTGCCAATGGCTACGAAGTCATGGCTGTTACCGCTCTTGTCTCTCCATGTCGTGACCGGGTCAAGGTTGACTGGGTCTGCGTCGATTCCTGCGCCAATGTTCGCAGCATCGAGCCAAAGAAAGGCTCCTGGAATATCCAGAGGCGACGCTAGCCCGAGAGGCGCTTGGAAATCCTCAGCGCGTATGATTTTTGATCTGCTCACTGCTTGACCACCTTCAAAAACGAAGTCCCAATCACAGCCATGCTGACGTTACCTGCTGCGCCCTCGCGGCTAGATCGTACGGTGACGATGTCTCCAGCAGTCAACAAAAAGTCGTCCTCAAGGTAAAAGGAAGATTCGTTGTGACCTGACGCGTTACGGATGTAGCCTGAAGCGGCTACAGCCCCGTTGGGGGTTCCATTGATCGCGAATCGAATCAACAGATTCGCACGAGTCACTGAAGCGTTTACGTGAATATTTGTTTTGCAAACATATGTGCCAGTTTGCAGAATTCTGATTCCGTTGCCTACAAACTCGTAGAAGCTTTCATCATTTCTAGCCTGGTTGCCGCCTAGTGGAATTTCAACTCCATTGGTTGCCGTGCTGTTTATGCTTGTTGTTGTATTTGTGTTTCGCAGCGTCGCCTGGTACTTCTGGATGGTATCCAGGTCGATCGCGCGGTTGTCCATGAGCAGCAGCGTGCTGGTGTCAACGACGTACCAAAGAACTTCGCTAATGCCTGTTGTCGGCTCAGCTACAAGAATTCCTCCCGCGCTGGTTTGACTTAAGAAATAGTACTCACCGAGAACCAACGAGTGCCCAGGCGCCGTGAGAAATCCGGTGTGCTGCAGCACCAGCGTGTCGGCGTCAGGAACGTCAACGACAAAGGCAGCGGCCCACGTGTTGATGTTATCAGCTTGTGATGATACGCACCGATTGATGCCCTTTCGGCACACAG